>NZ_JBDJKW010000008.1:0-199614 GCF_039673065.1 Allobosea sp. TWI1241
GCCGGCGGCAAGCCGGCGCGTCCCCTCCTGCGGCGGCGCCGCGCCCGGGGGCAGCGCCTCGGCCAGCACCACCGGCACGCCGAAGGCGGCCGCCATCGTCGCGGCGGCGATGCCGCCGGGGCCGGCGCCGAGGATGCAGAGGTCGGGCGTCAGCGTCGTCGCGCCGGCGATCTCGGTCAAGCCGCTACTCCAGGCTGTCGGTGGTCAGCAGATGCGCAGAGAGCTCGGCGGAATCAAGGCTCCAGGCCGCCGCAGGCCGCGAAAAACCGGAAGGTCGCGCCCGGTCCGCCGCGCTCAGGCGATCTTGCGCGAGGCCTTGCGCGCCGCGATGGCGTGCATCGGCTCCGGCCGGCCGAACAGATAGCCCTGGGCGCGCTGGGCGCCGAGCAGCTGCACGGCGAGCTTCTGGCTCTCGGTCTCGATGCCCTCGACCACCACGCTCATCGAGAGCCGGCGCGCCAGCTGGCAGACCGCCTCGATCACCGCCTTGGAGGCCTCGTCGCCGCTGACATTGCGTGTGAAGCGCCGGTCGATCTTCACCTGCGAGAACGGATAGGTCGAGAGATAGGCCAGCGAGGAATAGCCGGTGCCGAAATCGTCGAGCGCGAAGCGCACGCCGATCGAGCGCAGCTCGTTGATCACCTCGAGCGTGGTCTTGTTGTCCTCGATCAGCAGCGATTCGGTGACTTCGAGGGTCAGGCGCTGAGCCGGGAGCCCGGCCTTGAGCAGCGAATCCTTGACCGTCTGCACGATGCGCTGCGGCTCGCGGAACTGCAGCGGCGAGACGTTGACCGCGACGCCGGCGCCGTCGCTCCAGCTCGCGGCGTCGCGGCAGGCCTGGCCGATCGCCCAGTCGCCCATCGCCGCGATCAGCCCCGACTGCTCGGCGATCGGGATGAAGACGCCGGGCGGCACCATGCCGCGGGTCGGGTGGTGCCAGCGCATCAGCGCCTCGCGCGTCACCACCTCCTGCGAGCGCAGGTCGACGATCGGCTGGTAGTAGAGCGAGATTTCGCCATCGACCGACGCCTGGCGCAGGTCGACCTCGATCTCGTGGCGCTCCAGCATCTCCTCGGCCATGGCCGGGTCGAAGAAGGTCGCGGTGTTCCGCCCGGCCGCCTTGGCCTTGTAGAGCGCGGTGTCGGCATGGCGCAGCAGGTCGGCCGGCGAGCTGCCGTCGGTCGGCGCCAGCGCGATGCCGATGCTGGCGGTGACGTAGATCGTCTTGGTGCCGAGCTCGAAGGCCGGGCACATCGCGTCGATCATGCGCTGGGCGATCGCCTTGACGGTGGCGACGTCGGCCGCCGGCAGGATCAGCACGAACTCGTCGCCGCCGAAGCGCGCCAGGAGGTCGCTGTGCCGGATCGCGCTCTTCAGCCGCGCCGCGGTCTGGATCAGCACCTGGTCGCCGATGTCGTGGCCGAGATTGTCGTTGACCTGCTTGAAGCCGTCGAGATCGATGTAGAGCAGCGCGAAGCCGTCGCCGGTGCGCTCGCGCCGCAGGAAGGCGGCGGCGAGCTGCGAGGTGAACTCGAAGCGGTTGGCGAGGCCGGTCAGCTCGTCGAAGCGCGCCATCTGCTCGATGCGCGCCTCTGTGGCCTTCCGTTCGGTGGCATCCTCGGTCAGCATCAGCACGCCGCCCTCGGCCGCCGGGGCGATCGTCACCACCAGCATGCGCCGGTTGCGCGTCTCGAACTCGTAGACCGCCGGCTCGCGCGTCGCCTTGACCTGGTCGAGCGTCGCCTTGATGGCGCGGACCTGGTCGGCGGTGGCGATCTGCCGCTCGATCAGGAAGCGGGCGATCGCGGTGATCGGGGTGCCGGGGAGGGTCAGCGTCTCGGGCAGGCCGTAGAGCGCCGCATGCGGCGCGTTCGACACCGCCAGGCTCAGCCTGGGGTCGAACATGGCGAGCCCGTGGATCATCGTGTTGAGCGCGGTGTCGAGCGTCAGGTTCTGCGAATGCAGCGCGGTGGCGAGCCCGCGCGACTGCTTGGTCGCCTCGCTCAGCGCCAGCAGGTTGCGATGCAGCGAATTGGTGATCGCGATATTCGCGGCCACGTACAGGAAGGCGAAGTAGCCGATATAGTGGTAATAGGGGTTGTGGGCGAGCGTCAGCCCCAGCGCCATCGGGATGCAGAAGGTGAGCAGCTGCACCGCGACGAATTTCGGCCGGCCGGCATTGCGCGACACGTAGCCCGAGGCCAGCGCGATGGTCGAGGCGACCGAGGTGATATGCGCCGCCGCATCGTCGGTATCGACCAGCGCAGCATAGCAGCTATAGCCGAGGATGGCGCTGAACACCGTGGCGCCGAGGAAGTATTCGCGGTCCCAGGCGCGGGTCTGGGCGAGCGTATCCTCGGAATGGTCGAGCCGGCGATAGCGGATGACGGTGACGATGCGCAGCAGCACCACGGCCGCCACCAGCAGGGTCAGCGTCAGGAAGATCGTCAGGCCGGTGGAGAGCCAGCACAGGAAGGGCGTCAGCACGCCGGCGATGCCGCCGGGGATGATCGAGCCGGGCGAGGAGAACAGCGACGCGACGAGCAGGCGGTAGTCGGCGAGATCGAACTCGCCGCCGCTCACCGTATCGGCATCGGTCCGCGCCGGCTTCCTGCGAAGCCAGTTCAGTCCGAAGGGTCGGATCGGCGTCGCCGCCATCGACTGCTGTCCCTCGACGTCCTCGCGGGCGGCCTGCGGGGAGCCCGCATCTCGCCACTGTAGATCGTCTAGAACGCAAAAGTAAAAGTTCGGTTTGGCTCCTCGTATCGATTCTGCCGGTCGGCCGGATCGTCCGGGCAGGGCCGCGCCGGCGGTCCATCCCGGGATCGAGCGCGGGCTCGGTCACGGCGTCGGGTGGGCGGATTACGGATGGAGCGATCCGGCTCCGGCGTCCGGACCGTGCAGATGGTCGTCGGCGATAGGGCGTCAGGCCAGAGCTGCGGATTCGACGATCCGCCTGCCGGGATGCCCGTCGACGACCGCCGCGAGCAGCGCCTGGGCGATCGTCGAGGCCGGATTGACGCGCCAGGATCGCGGCAGGACAGGCCCCAGCACCGCCAGGACGCGCTTGGCGACATCCTCGCCCGCGCGCCGCTCGGAGCGCTCGCCCCCGATCAGGCCGGGGCGCACCAGCGTCAGCGAGGGAAAGTCGAGCGCGGTCAGGTCAGCTTCCAGCTCGCCCTTGACCCGCGAATAGAAGAACGGCGAGCGGCGGTTGGCGCCCTTGGCCGTCACCACGGCCAGCCGCGAGGCACCATGCGCCTTCGCGAGGCGGGCGACCGCGAGCGGGTAATCGTGGTCGACCTTGCGGAAGGCCTCGCGCGATCCGGCCGTCCTGATCGTGGTTCCCAGCGTGCAGATCGCCGCGTCGACCTGCCACCACGCGGCATCCGGCGGCAGAGCGTCGAAATCGACGAGCGGCGCCACGAGCTTGGCATGGCTGATGGCGAGCTTGCGCCGCGACGGAACGACGAGCGTCTCGATCCCAGGCTCGGCGAGCGCCCGTTTCAGGACCTCGCTTCCGACGAGCCCCGTACCCCCGACCAGCAGCAGTTTCATGGCCAGCCTCCCGCGCGCCGGTTCCAGATCTCGGTCTGCTGCTTGCGGAGCATCTCCGCGGCGTCGTGGCGCCGGTCGCGGTCCGAGGTCGCGTCGGCGCTATCAAGCGTCCTTGCGATCGTCCTGGCGACCGGGGATGTCCAGAGGGTCCTGCCCATGCCGCGTCTCCTGTCCTTAGCTAAGTGGCGATGTCGCGGCGCCGGATCGCGACGCGGATCGCCTGCGCCGTGGTGGCGACGCCGAGGCGCCTGCGGATCCGGCGCAGATGGTTCTCGACCGTGCGCCCGGACAGGCCGAGCGCCGCCGCGATCTCGCTTTGGCGCCGGCCTGCCGCGACCCAGCTCAGGATTTCGCGCTCCCGGCCGCTGAGGTCGGTCACCGGCGCCTCCGCCTGCGCGTCCAGAAGACGCCGCATGGCCGCGAAGGCCGCCCGCCCGACCAGGGTCAGCGCGATCCGCGCCGGCGGCGAGGCGTCGATGCGTTCGCCGCCGAGGCTGACCGCGCCTTCGAGACCCAGAGGGCCGAAGACGGGGATCTGCAAGCCGTGAACGCCCTGTCCGCGTGGCGTCGGCACGACGCGGTAGAGGTCCTCGCTGCCCCGCGTGGTCTTGGTCCAGAAGAAGGGAGCCTGGACCTCGACGATATGCCGGTTGACCGGGCAGCGCCGGATATAGGTCTCGGCATCGACGACCGTCCCGTCGCCGAACCAGTTCCCCTCGACCCAGTAGATCCGCGCGATCACCTCGTCGCGCGCGGCCGAGGCCGCGAACAGGACGAAACGGTCATAGCCGAACGAGCCGGCGAAGCCGCGCAGCGCTGCCTTGACGGCGGAGATATCCTCCGCGGTCTCGAGCGCCGCCACGAGGCCGATCGCCGCTTCGCCCGGCATGGCCGTCACCGCGGGCCGAGCGCCTTCAGCAGCGCCTCGGCGGCGAGCTTGCCGAGCGCATTGCCGGCGAGCGGGCTGTCGCCCGTCAGCAGCTTGCGGTCCTGGTGCACCGCGCCGGAAATGTCCGTGTTGACGATCTCGACGCCGAGCTTCTGCAGCCTCTCGCCGAATTTCCAGGTCAGGTGCCCGGGCATGTAGCCGATCTCCGGCGTCTTTGCGTCGAGCGCGTCGGGGAAGGCGCAGATCCTGTAGCCGCGATAGATGTCGCTGTCGCCGACCGCCAGGAAGGCCGCGGGCCCGTGGCAGAGCGAGATCACGAAACGGTCGGCCTTGGCCGCCCATTCGAGTACAGCCTTCACATCGGCGCTCTCAGGCAGGCCGATCAGGGCGCCGTGGCCGCCCGGGATGAAGATCGCGGCATAGTCGTCGAGGCCCTTGGCAATCAGGTCGGCGAGCTTCGAAGGCTCCTTGAACTGCGCCCGGTACTTGCCGAAGAAGCCCTTCACCGCCTCGTCCTGCGACGGCATCGCCCAGAACTCGAACTTGACCGGGTTGCCGGACACGGTCGCCACGTCGAAGGCGAAGCCGGCCTTGTCGAGATGGTACATCGGCAGCAGCGTCTCGACCGGGTGGTTGCCTGTCGAGAAGAACGTGCCGTTGTCGGTGAGCAGATAGCGCTCGTCCGCCCCGATCATCAGGATCTTCTTGGGGCCGGTATAGGGAGCGGGGTAGTCGGCGCCGCTCAGATCCGATTTCGGGCTGGTGAACTGGCTCAGCGAATAGGCGGACGGGAAGAAGGCGTTGTCCTCCGCCGGATCGGGTTGCGGGCGCTTGTCCTGGGATGGTGCGTCGGCCATGGCTGCCTCCGTTCGCAAGGTCGGACGCAGAAGGGTAAGCGCGAATCGACGATCCGCAATGAGGGATTTCCCTCAATGCTGTCGGGTGTCCAGTTCCGGCATCCGGCGGA
Organism: Allobosea sp. TWI1241; assembly: GCF_039673065.1. Taxonomy (NCBI): domain Bacteria; kingdom Pseudomonadati; phylum Pseudomonadota; class Alphaproteobacteria; order Hyphomicrobiales; family Alloboseaceae; genus Allobosea; species Allobosea sp. TWI1241. The sequence goes on from NZ_JBDJKW010000008.1 coordinate 5,415, forward strand.
CCGGGCGGCGGATGAAGGCGAGCCGGCCCTGACGTCCAGGGCTTGCAGATCCGCAAGACCTGCCGGGCAGGACCTTGCAGGCCTGTCGATCGGCCAGCGGGCGAACCGCGCGACGGTCTCTGGCGATCGCGGGCATTCCGCCGGGCCTGCGACGGGACCGCGCCCAAACCCTGGCCTCGCCGCCCGCGCGGCGACGCCGATCAGTTGCGATAGACCCGCGCCAGCATCCGGTCCTGCGTCTGCGCGATGCGCTGCAGCTTGGAGATCGAGGAGGGCGGCAGCCGCAGCATGCAGTCGGTCCAGATCGCGCCGAGATGCGCGAGCTCCTCCTGCAGGTCGCCGGCCCGGCGGTGGAAGGCGCAGTAGAGCGCCGTCTTGGCCGAGTGCACCGGCAGCGTCTCGGCGGCGAAGCGGCGCAGCCAGTCCTCGCCGGTGCCGGCCGGCACCACCGCTTCCAGCCCGCCGGCCGCCATGAATTCGGCGGCGCTCATCTCCTCGCCCGACATCAGCATGCGCTCGGCGGCGCGCGCGCCCATCCGGCGCGACAGGATCGCCACCGCCGTGATCGGGAAATGGTTGAACTTGATCTCGGGGTAGACGAACGAGGCCTGCTCCTCGGCGATCATCACATTGCAGGAGCGCGGCGCGTCGATGCCGCCGCCGATCGCCTTGGCGTGGATGGTCGAGAGCGTGATCACCTGGCCGCCGAGGCAGCCGGCATTGCGAACCGCGCCGGCGATCGACAGCCGCGAATACTCGGCCAGCGCCGCGCGGTCGTTCTTGGCCAGGCAGTCGAGATAGAAGTCGAGATCGCCGCCCAGCGTGAAGAACGGGCCGGTGCCGCGGAAGGCCAGGAAGCGCACCGGGCTGGCCTGGTAGCGCTCCGGCGCCCCCCACAGATCCATGATCGCCTGCTGGATCTTGCCCAGGCTGTCGAGCAGCTGGAGCGTGAAGACCGGCTTCAGCTCCGGCTTGATCGTCACCCAGACCAGCTTCAGCGCCGGCTCGTAGGCCAGCTGCACCTCCGGCAGGAAGCCGCCCGCCCGCTGCCGGATCCTGCCGACCACATCGTCCGTCCCGGCGGCTGCGACCGAATCGACGATGGGAGACGCACAGACCTGCAACATGACGCCGACCTCCACCTTGCAACGCAACAAACTGATGGGGCGACGGTAGATGAAGTTAACGAAGTGTAAACGAAAAGCCGCAGAAATGGTTAACATCATTAAGCTTTGTCGGCTGTATCTCGGCGCGGCGAGGCCGCCGCGTCCCGGTTGCGGCGCCGAAGAAGCGCCCCGCGGGGACGGTCGTCGGGATGCCGGAGCGCGGGTTTCAATCGTCTTGAATGCGGGGAAACGCGGAGAAAGACGGAGCGCGGCGGGCTTCGCCGTCCGCCCGCCACAATTGCCGGCTTTCGCAAGGGGACGCCGCGTCGCGGCGCCGCTTGTCGGCCGCCGGCCGAGCGGCTAACCATTCCGCATCGTCCGCCGCCCTCGTGCGGCGGCACCACGACGAGCCGATCCTTGAGCCGCCAGACCGACGCCGACGAGCAGAAGAGGGCGCGCCTCGCCGCCGCCCTGCGGGAGAACCTGAAGCGCCGCAAGGCACAGGCCCGCGCGCGCCGGTCGACGGGAGCAGTCGCCGAGGACGAGACCACGCCCGCCCAGGCCGATCCCGACCGGTCCTGACCTTTCACATCCCCCGGCCGGCAGCCGCCGGCCGCGTCAGCAGGACGTGCCACGCATGGACCGCATCCGCATCACCGGCGGCCGCCGCCTCGACGGCGTCATTCCGATCTCCGGCGCCAAGAACGCGGCGCTGCCGCTGATGATCGCCAGCCTGCTCACCGACGAGACACTGACGCTGGCCAATGTGCCGCGCCTGTCCGACGTCAGCACGCTGTCGCGCATCCTCTCCAATCACGGCGTCGACCGTTCGGTCGCCGGCAAGCGCGCCGGGCAGACCGCCGAGACCGGCCAGACCTTCGCCCTGACCGCGCGCCAGATCGTCGACACCTGCGCGCCCTACGAGCTGGTCTCGACCATGCGCGCCAGCTTCTGGGTGCTGGCGCCGATCCTGGCCCGCATGGGCGAGGCGCGGGTCTCGCTGCCGGGCGGCTGCGCCATCGGCACGCGCCCGGTCGACCTGCTGCTGATGGCGCTCGAGCGTCTCGGCGCCAAGATCGAGATCGAGGGCGGCTACGCCGTCGCCCGCGCCCCCAAGGGGCTGAAGGGCGGCGAGATCGTCTTCCCGAAGGTGACGGTCGGCGGCACGCATATGGCGCTGATGGCGGCGGTGCTGGCCGACGGCACCACGGTGATCGAGAACGCCGCCCGCGAGCCCGAGGTCGCCGATCTCGCGGCCTGCCTCGTCAAGATGGGCGCCAAGATCAGCGGCGCCGGCACCTCGCGCATCGAGATCCAGGGCGTCAGCCGCCTCGGCGGCACCCATCACGCCGTGCTGCCGGACCGGATCGAGGCCGGCACCTACGCCATGGCCGTGGCGATGACCGGCGGCGACGTGCTGCTGGAAGGCGCCCGCGCCGACCTGCTGCAGGCGGCGCTCGACGTGCTGGTCCAGGCCGGCGCCGAGATCTCCGAGACGCCGGACGGCATCCGCGTGCGTCGCGGCGACCAGCCGCTGCGCCCGGTCGACGTCACCACCGATCCCTTCCCCGGCTTCCCGACCGACCTGCAGGCGCAGCTCATGGCGCTGATGACACGCGCCGGCGGCACTTCGCGCATCCGCGAGACCATCTTCGAGAACCGCTTCATGCATGTGCAGGAGCTGGCGCGGCTCGGCGCCAAGATCCGGCTGGACGGCGATGCAGCCTATGTCGAGGGCGTCGAGAAGCTGACCGGCGCGCCGGTGATGGCGACCGATCTGCGCGCCTCGGTCTCGCTGGTGATCGGCGGGCTGGTCGCCGAGGGCGACACCACGATCAACCGCGTCTACCATCTCGACCGCGGCTTCGAGGCGCTGGAGGCCAAGCTCGGCCGCTGCGGCGCCCAGATCGAGCGCATCAGCGGTTGACGCCGGCGAGGGCGCTGGCCAGATAGGGCTTGCCATGTCGGATTCCGCCACAGAGCCGCTCAAGCTGATCGCGATGGACGCCGAGGACCTCGCGGTGGTCTCGGCCCATCTGCAGGACGCCGTGCTGCGGCGCGGCGACATCGCCTGGCTGCCGGCCGAGGGCCGCTTCGCCCTGGTGCTGCGCCGCTTCGACTGGGAGGGCGCGGCCCATGGCAGCCGGCGGCGCCGGCTCTCCGCCCTGCATTTCGACCGGGTGACGGCGGCGCGCAGCACCGGCATCGCCCAGGGCGGCGCGGGCGTCGGCGCGGACGCGATCCTGAACCTGCTCGCCGTGACCTTCGCGGTCGGCACCGAGCCGGCCGGCGAGATCACCCTGCATTTCTCCGAGGGCGCCGCCATCCGGCTCGCCGTCGAGTGCATCGAGGCCCAGATGAAGGATCTCGGGCCGGTCTGGGAAGCGGTGGCGACGCCCTCGCATCCCGAAGCCGGCTGAGCCTCCTCATCTCCTCACTTCGCGTCAGGATCACCCCATGCCGATCAGGCTCGACATCAGCGAGGCCGGCTTCGAGCAGGCCTTCTCCGCCCTGCTGGCGATGAAGCGCGAGGTCTCGGAGGACGTCGACCAGACGGCCGCCGCGATCATCGCCGATGTGCGCGAGCGCGGCGACGCGGCGTTGATCGACTACACGCAGCGCTTCGATGCGCTGGCGCTGACCCCGCAGACGCTGCGCGTCACCGCCGAGGAGATCGACGCGGCGGTGGCCGCCTGCGCCCCGGCCGAGCTGGCGGCGCTGGAGACGGCGCGGGCGCGCATCGAGGCCTATCACCGCCGCCAGCTGCCGGCCGATTCCTGGACGCGCGACGTGCTCGGGGTCGAGAGCGGCTGGCGCTGGAGCGCCATCGAGGCGGTCGGCCTCTACGTGCCGGGCGGCACGGCGAGCTATCCCTCCTCGGTTCTGATGAACGCGGTGCCGGCCAAGGTCGCCGGCGTCGATCGCGTGGTGATGGTCGCCCCGACCCCGCGCGGCGAGGGCAATCCTCTGGTGCTGGCCGCAGCGCGCCTCGCCGGCGTCGACGAGATCTACCGGATCGGCGGGGCCCAGGCGATCGCCGCCCTGGCCTACGGCACCGCCAGCATCGCCCCCGTCGCCAAGGTGGTCGGCCCCGGCAACGCCTATGTCGCCGCCGCCAAGCGCCGCGTCTTCGGCAAGGTGGGCATCGACATGATCGCCGGCCCCTCCGAGGTGCTGGTGCTGGCCGATGGCGACGCCAATCCGGACTGGATCGCCGCCGACCTGCTGGCCCAGGCCGAGCACGACACCGCCTCGCAGTCGATCCTGATCACCGATTCCCCGGCGCTGGCCGATGCGGTGGCGCGCGCCGTCGAGAGTCAGCTCGCCACCCTGCCGCGCGCCGCCATCGCCGGTGCCAGCTGGCGCGATTTCGGCGCGATCGTCCTGGTGCGCACGCTCGACGAGGCGCTGCCGCTGGTCGACCGTCTGGCGGCCGAGCATCTCGAGATCATCACCGCCGCGCCGGAGCGGCTGGCGGCGCGGGTGCGCAATGCCGGCGCGATCTTCCTCGGTGGCCACACGCCCGAGGCGATCGGCGACTATGTCGGCGGCTCCAACCATGTGCTGCCGACGGCGCGCTCGGCGCGCTTCTCCTCGGGGCTCGGCGTGCCGGACTTCATGAAGCGCACCTCGCTCCTGAAATGCGATCCCGACAGCCTGGGGGCGCTGGCCGGTGCCGCCGTCGCGCTCGCCGAGGCCGAGGGCTTGCAGGCGCATGCGCGTTCCGTGACGATCAGGCTCAACCGCTGACGCGAGGCCGGCCGTGCCGGTCCGGCCCGCCATGCCCGGAGATGCCATGCCCGGAGACGCCATGCCGGATCGCAACCATCTGATCGGGGTCACGCTCGACGAGAATTCCCTCGGCCGCGGCAGCGCCGACCAGGAGCACGAGCGCGCGGTCGCGATCTACGATTTGATCGAGCGCAACCATTTCGCCCTGCCGGGCTTCGACGGCGGGCCCTATCTCGCCCATCTCGCGCTGGTCGAGCGCCGCCTCTCCCTCGAGGTGCGCGACCAGGCGGGCGCGGTGCTGGTCACGCATCTGCTCTCGCTGACGCCGTTCAAGCGCATCATCAAGGACTATGAGCTGGTCTGCGACAGCTATTACGCCGCGATCCGCACCGCGACGCCCTCTCAGATCGAGGCGATCGACATGGGCCGCCGCGGCCTGCACGACGAGGCGGCGGTGCTGCTGCGCGAGCGGCTGGCCGGCAAGGTCGATCTCGACCGCGAGACGGCGCGCCGCTTCTTCACCCTGATCTACGCCCTGCACTGGAAAGGCTAGCGCTTGGAGACGGCCGTGCCGCGCAAGCTCCAGAGCGTCCTGTTCGTCTGTGCCCACAATGCCGTGCGCTCGCCCATGGCGGAGGCGATCGCCAAGCATTTCTTCGGCCGCTCGATCTATGTCCAGTCGGCCGGCGTGCGGAAGGGCGAGCTCGATCCCTTCGCCGTGGCGGCGCTGGAAGAGATCGGCATTGATGCCAGCCGCCACAAGCCGAAATCGGTCGAGGAGCTGGAGGAGTGGGAAGGGCTCAACTTCGACCTGATCGTCACGCTCTCGCCCGAGGCCCATCACCGCGCGCTCGACCTGACGCGGACCACGGCCGCGGCGGTCGAATACTGGCCCACCGTCGATCCCACCGCGGTGCAGGGCTCGCGCGAGCGCATGCTCGACGCCTATCGCGAGGTCCGCGACGGGCTGGCGGCGCGCATCACCGAGCGCTTGCGCGGCTGAGGACGGACGCCCCGCCATTAGCCGATTCTTAAGCCGCCGGGCCGAGACAGGGGCGCGCCGCGTTTCGGCGCCCGGCTGCTGAACGAGACGATGCCTTCCCTGCCTATCCGTGCTGTCCGCGACGGCGCCATTCTCCTGGCGGTCGCGATCGGGTCCGTCGTCGTGAGCCTCTCCGCCCTGCCGCGGGTCGAGGCTGCCGGCGACGCCCCCTATGTCGTGGTGTTCGCGCCCTGGGTCTCGGGACGTGACGCGCTCCTGCGCTCCGTCGCCACCGGCGCCGGCCTCGTCCGCCAGGGACGCAGCCCCTTCGTCATCGTGCTGGCCGGCAGGCCGGCCACCCGCCCCGCCGGTGCGCTGCTGATGCTGCGCCTGGACGGGCTCGGCTGCTATTTCGTGCCCGCTGCGACGGAGGCCGTTTCATGGTCCTGACCCTGCCCGGCCTGCGCCGGATGATGGCGCGCCTGCTGCTGCTGCTCGCCTGGCTCCATGTGCCGGTGTCGGGCGGGGCCGCCTGGCTGCTCGGCGCCGATCCGGCGCTGCCGGCGCTCGGCGCCGGTGCGCTCGCCGCTGCAGCCTCTCTCGCCTATCTCGTGCGGGGCGCGGCGTTCCTGACGCGCTGCATGCTCGCCATCGCGCTGATTGGCCAGGTCTCGATCCTGGTCGCGGTCTTCTCCGGCCATCCCTGGCAGCCGGACATGCACATGTACTATTTCGCGATGCTGGCCCTGCTCGCCGGCTTCTGCGACTGGCGCCCGATCGTGCTCGGCGCGGCGCTGACCGCGCTGCATCACCTGCTGCTGCAGGTCGTGCTGCCGGGCGCGGTGTTCTACCAGGGCGGCAGCATGGGCCGGGTCGCGCTCCACGCGGTGATCGTGCTGATAGAGACCGGCTTCCTCACCGCCAGCTCCGCCGTGATGGCGCGCATCTTCGCCCAGAACGACGAGAGCCTGCGCCGGGTCGAGGCGGTGGCCGAGCGCGAGCGCCAGGCCTCCGAGCGCGAGCGCGAGCAGGCCGAGATCGCCGCCGCCAAGGCCGATGAATTGCGCGCCATGGTCGCCGAGTTCCGCCGGAGCATGGAGGACGCGATGGCGGTGCTCGACGACTCCGCCGAGCAGATGCAGCACAGCGCGCAGGATCTCTCCGGCGCCTCGCAGAAGGCGCACCAGCAGGTCTCCACCGTGTCGCGCAGCTCGGCGGATACGATGCGCAGCATCGAGCAGACCGCGACGGCGAGCCAGGAGCTGGCGAGCTCGATCACCGAGATCGGCCGCAACGTCACCCATTCGGCGCAGAACGCCCAGGCCGCGGCGCAGCTCGCGCGGGCCGCCAGCGCCGAGATCGAGGCCTTGGCCCGCGACAGCGAGAGCGTCGGCGCCGTGGTCGAGATCATCCGCGGCATCGCGGTGCAGACCAGCCTGCTCGCCCTCAACGCCACCATCGAGGCGGCGCGCGCCGGGCCGATGGGCAAGGGCTTCGCCGTCGTCGCCAGCGAGGTCAAGACGCTCTCGGCCCAGACCGCTGGCGCCACCGCCGACGTCGCCCGCTCTGTCGAGGCGATCCAGACCGCCTCGCAGCGCTCGCTGCGCTCGATCCGCGAGATCGTCGACGCCATCGGCACGGTGGAGAGCGTCTCGGTCGCCATCGCCCATGCCGTCGGTGAGCAGGACCGCGCGACGGCCGAGATCGCCCATGAGGCGCAGGTCGTCTCCGACGGCGCCGGGCGCAGCGCGCGGATGCTGACCGCCTTCGAGGCGGTGACCGAGCGCGCCCATGAGGCGGCGGGCGGGCTGCGCTCCTCCTCCGGCGTCCTGGCCGAGCAGGCCCAGCGCGTCAGGCGCGAGGTGGCGGCCTTCTGCGAGCGCGTCGCGGCCGCCTGAACGGAATTACCAACTGCGGCCGGGGCCGACCGTCCCGACGCTGAGCCATTGCCCCAGCGCGGCGGCGATGTCGGCGAAGCTCTCGCGCCGGCCGAGCGGTTCGGGCGCGACGCCCGGGCCGAAGGCCAGGATCGGCACGTGCTCGCGGGTATGGTCTGTGCCGGGCCAGCTCGGATCGTTGCCATGGTCGGCGGTGATCACCGCCAGGTCGCCCGGGCGCAGCAGCGTCTCCAGGTCCGGCAGGGCGCGGTCGAAGGCCTCCAGCGCCGCCGCATAGCCCGGAATGTCGCGGCGATGGCCGTATTCGGTGTCGAAGTCGACGAGGTTGACGAAGCAGAAGCCGCCATCCGGCAGGCGCGCGAACGCCTCCAGCCCGGCTGCGAACATCGCGGCGTTGCCGAAGGGCTTGACCTCCTCGCCGGTGTTGCGATGGGCGAAAATGTCGCCGATCTTGCCGACGCTCGCGACCGGGCGCCCATGCGCCGCCAGCCGGTCGAGCAGGGTCTCGTTCGGCGGCGGGATGGCGTAGTCCTTGCGGTTGCCGGTGCGCGTAAAGCCGGTTTCTGCCGAGCCCGAGAACGGCCGCGCGATCACCCGGCCGATCCGCAGCGGATCGACCAGAACGCGCACCGCCCGGCACAGCGCATAGAGCCGCTCCAGCCCGAAATGCTCCTCATGCGCCGCGATCTGCAGCACGGAATCGACCGAGGTGTAGCAGATCGGCTTTCCGGTGCGGACATGCTCGGCGCCGAGTTCCTCGACGATGGTGATGCCCGACGCGTGGCAGTTGCCGAGGATGCCGGGCAGGGAACCGGCGCGGATGATGGCGGCGACGAGATCGGGCGGGAACGCCTCCGGCTGGGCCGGGAAATAGCCCCAGGCGAAGGGCACGGGGCAGCCGGCGATCTCCCAATGGCCGGAGGGGGTGTCCTTGCCCTGGCTGGTCTCGACGCCGTAGCCATGGCGCCCTTCGGGGCGCGCCACCGGTGCAATCCCGGCGAGCGGGCGGCCGGTCGAGGCCTCGCAGGCCTGGCCGAGGCCGAGCCGCATCAGGTTGGGTAGGGCGAGCGGGCCCTGGCGCAAGCCGGCGCGGTCGCCGCGCCCCTGCGCGCAGGCCTCGGCGATATGGCCGAGCGTATCGGCGCCGGCATCGCCATAGGCGGCCGCGTCCTCCGCGCCACCGCAGCCGACGGAGTCGAGCACGATCAGGATGGCGCGGGCCATCTCAGTGATCCGCCACCGGGTCGAGATTGAGCGCGGCCGCGAGCAGCGCCCTGGTATAGGCCTCGCGCGGGCGGCTGAAGATCTCCTCGGCCGGGCCTTCCTCCACCACCTTGCCGTTCTGCATCACCACCACGCGATGCGAAAGCGCGCGCACCACCTTGAGGTCGTGGCTGATGAAGAGGTAGCCGAGGCGCCGGCGCGTCTGGAGGTCGCGCAGCAGGTCGACGATCTGCGCCTGCACCGACATGTCGAGCGCCGAGGTCGGCTCGTCGAGCACCACGAATTTTGGATCGAGCGCCATGGCGCGCGCGATGGCGATGCGCTGGCGCTGGCCGCCGGAGAATTCGTGCGGATAGCGGTCCATCGCCACCGGATCGAGCCCGACATCGCTCAGCGCCTGCGCCACGATGGCGCGCTGGCGCTCATAGCTCAGGCCGGGCTGCTGCACGAGCAGCCCTTCGGCGACGATGTCGGCGACCGACATGCGCGGCGAGAGCGAGCCGTAAGGATCCTGGAAGACGACCTGGAGATCCTTGCGCCGCGGCCGGATCTCGGCGCTCTTCAGCCCGTCGATGCGGTCGCCGAGGAAGACGATCGGCCCTTCCGACGAGATCAGGCGCAGGATGGCGAGGCCGAGCGTGGTCTTGCCCGAGCCGGATTCGCCGACCACGCCGAGCGTCTCGCCCTCGCGCACAGAGACCGAGATGCCGTCGACCGCCTTCACATGGCTGGAGACGCGGCGCAGCAAGCCGCTCTTGATCGGGAACCAGACCTTGATCGGCCCGGCCTCGAGCAGCTGGGTGGCATCCGCCCGCACCGGCTCCGGCCGCCCTTTCGGCTCGGCCGCCAGCAGGCGCCTGGTGTAGTCGTGCTGCGGGGCGGCGAAGATCTCGCCGACCGGCCCCTGCTCGACGATCCGGCCCTTCAGCATCACGCAGACCCGGTCGGCGATGCGCCGGACGATGCCGAGATCGTGGGTGATGAACAGGATCGCCATGCCGAGCCGCGCCTGCAATTCCTTGAGCAGGGCGAGAATCTGCGCCTGCACGGTGACGTCGAGCGCGGTCGTCGGCTCGTCGGCGATCAGCAGGTCCGGCTCGTTGGCGAGCGCCATGGCGATCATAACGCGCTGGCGCTGGCCGCCGGAGAGCTGGTGCGGATAGGCGTCGAGCCGGCTCGCCGCGTCGCGGATGCCGACGAGATCGAGCAGCTCCAGCGTGCGGGCGCGGGCGGCCTCGCCGCGCAGGCCCTTGTGCAGCTCGAGGATCTCGCCGATCTGCCGCGCGATGCTGTGCAGCGGGTTGAGCGAGGTCATCGGCTCCTGGAACACCATGGTGATGTCGTTGCCGCGCACCTTGCGCATCGCGTCCTCGTCGGCCGCGAGCAGGTCCTGCCCGTCGAACATCACGCTGCCGGAAGGGTGGCGCGCCGCCGGATAGTTGAGCAGCTTGAGGATCGACAGGGCCGAGACCGACTTGCCCGAGCCGGATTCGCCGACGAGCGCCAGCGTCTCGCCGCGGGCGATCTCGAAGGAGACCCGATCGACGGCGAGCGTCTCTCGCCCGCCCTGGCGGAAGGCGACGGAGAGATCCTGGACGGAGAGGAGGGGCGCGGTCATTCCGGATCGTCCAGTCCTGTGACGCGATCGACGTCGATCCGCGTCATGCCATCGGGCAGCCGAAGCCGTTTGTCAGACGAGACAAAGGCGGCGCAAGCGTTGGACACGGCGCTGGCGACATGGATCGCATCGGCGCCCTTGTTGCCCAGTGCCGTCCTGATATCGGCGCTGCGCCGCAGAATGTCCCGATCGACGGGGACGACGGATAAGGTGTCGTCGGAGACAAGCATCAGTTCGTATAGTTCGACGAGCTCGAGCTGGGCCTTCTTCAACGGGGACACCAGCACTTCGGCAAGCGTCAATTCGCTCGTGTAGAGCTCTACGAGCCCTGCCGAAGCCTGTCCGACCAGAAACGCCAACGCGTCCGACTCGCCCTCGACAGAGCTGATGAAGGCGTTGGCATCCAGATAAATCCGGTTTGGGCTGCCGAGACTCACTAATCCCACTCGTCCCGCAGCGCGCGAATCCGTGCGACCGCTTCCTCGGAGGTGACGGGTTCGATCTCGCCGGAAGCCCTCAATGTGCGCAGGCGTTCCAGCAATTCGGGCCACGACGCCTTGCCCCGTCGGTCCTCACCGGCCTGCGGTTCGGGCTCGGCGTCGATCGTGACCGTCACGGTGCTGACGCCTTCCATCTCCGCCCGCAGGTCCGCAGGCAGCTTCTCGACCGGATAGTGCTCGCGCACGACCTTGTTCATCGCCTGTCTCCTCATGGCGATCATACCACAGCCGTCACGCGAAGGTCTTGCGCGGGTCGAAGGCGTCGCGGACCGCCTCGCCGATGAAGATCAGCAGCGACAGCATCAGCGCGATCACGACGAAGCCCGAGAGGCCGAGCCAGGGTGCCTGCAGGTTGGCCTTGCCCTGCGCCAGCAACTCGCCGAGCGAGGGCGAGCCGGGCGGCAGGCCGAAGCCGAGGAAGTCGAGCGAGGTCAGCGTGGTGATCGAGCCGTTCAGGATGAAGGGCAGGAAGGTCAGCGTCGCGACCATGGCGTTGGGCAGGAGATGGCGCACCATGATGGCGCGGTCGGTCAGGCCGAGCGCCCGGGCGGCGCGGACATATTCGAAATTGCGCGCCCGCAGGAATTCGGCGCGCACCACCCCGACCAGCGCCACCCAGGAGAACAGCAAGAGGATGCCGAGCAGCACGAAGAAGCCCGGCGTGATCACCGAGGCGACGATGATCAGCAGGTAGAGCGCCGGGATCGCCGTCCAGATCTCGATGAAGCGCTGGAAGATCAGATCGGTCCAGCCGCCGAAATAGCCCTGGATCGCGCCCGCCGCGATGCCGACCACCGAGGAGATCGAGGCCAGGATCAGCCCGAACAGCACCGAGATGCGGAAGCCGTAGATCAGCCGCGCCACCACGTCGCGGCCCTGGTCGTCGGTGCCGAGCCAGTTCCATTCGAGGTCGCGGCAGCCGCTGCCGCCCGTGCGCTGCGCCAGCTCGCGGCACTGCGCGTCGGCGAGCATCCAGCTCGGCGGGGCCGGCGCCGGCACGGCCAGGTCGAGATTGTGCGTGCGGTAGGAGAAGCGGATCGGCGGCCAGATCGCCCAGCCGTTGGCCGCGATCTCCTTGGCGATGAAGGGATCGCGATAGTCCGTCGTCGCCAGGAAGCCGCCGAACTTCTCCTCCGGATAGTCGACCGCGACCGGCACCAGGATCTCGCCCTTGTAGGAGACCAGCAGCGGCCGGTCGTTGGCGATCACCTCGGCGAAGAGCGACAGCACGAACAGGGCAAAGAAGATCCAGAGCGACCACCAGCCCCGCCGGTTCGCCTTGAAGCTCTCCAGCCGGCGCCGGTTGATCGGCGAGAGCTTGAGCCAGCCGCGCTGGTCCTGGACCGGTGGCAGGGCGCTCGCGGCCGGGCCGGAGGGCGGCGGGGCGCCGAGCAGTGTGTCGCTCATCTCAGGCCTCCCGCGATTCGAAATCGATGCGGGGATCGACCCAGGCATAGGTCAGGTCGGTCAGGAGGTGCACCAGCAGCCCGATCAGCGAGAAGATGTAGAGATTGGCGAAGACCACCGGATAGTCGCGGTTCACGATCGCCTCGAAGGAGAGCAGGCCGAGCCCGTCGAGCGAGAAGATCGTCTCGATCAGCAGCGAGCCGGCGAAGAGCGCGCTGACGAAGGCGCCGGGGAAGCCGGCGATGACGATCAGCATGGCGTTGCGGAAGACGTGGCCGTAGAGCACCCGGCGCTCCGAGAGCCCCTTCATCCGCGCCGTCAGCACGTACTGCTTGCGGATTTCGTCGAGGAAGGAGTTCTTGGTCAGCAGCGTCGAGGTGGCGAAGGCGCCGAGCGCCATCGCCGTCACCGGCAGGGCGATGTGCCAGAGATAGTCGAGCACCTTGCCGATCGGGCCGAGCTGGGACCAGTTGTCGGAGGTCAGCCCGCGCAGCGGGAAGATCTGCCAGAACGAGCCGCCGGCGAAGAGCACGATCAGCAGGATCGCGAACAGGAAGCTCGGGATCGCATAGCCGATGATCACCACGGCGCTGGTCCAGGTGTCGAAGCGCGAGCCGTCCTTCACCGCCTTGCGGATGCCGAGCGGGATCGAGATGGCGTAGGAGAGCAGTGTCATCCACAGCCCGAGCGTGATCGAGACCGGCAGCTTCTCCTTGATCAGCTGCAACACCGGCGCGTCGCGGAAATAGCTGCGGCCGAAATCGAAGCTGGCATAGTCCTTCAGCATCTTGAAGAAGCGCTCATGCGCCGGCTTGTCGAAGCCGAACTGCTTCTCCAGCTCCTTGATGAAGGCCGGGTCCAGCCCCTGCGCGCCGCGATAGGCAGAGCCGGAATCGGTGGCCTGCGCGCCGGCGTCGCCGCCCGCGCCGCCGCCGATGCGGTCGGCCGCGCCGCTGTTGGGGTTCTGCAGCTGCGAGATCACGCGCTCGACCGGGCCGCCGGGCGCGAACTGCACGATGACGAAGGAGATCAGCAGGATGCCGAACAGGGTCGGCACCATCAGCGCCAAGCGCCGCGCGACATAGCTCAGCATGGGCGCCCGCCCTGCGGCGGCACCCGGCGGGCGCCCCGCCTCGTGCTCCTGCGCGAAGCCATCACGCTCTCCCGATTCGCTGCGCCTTGGCGCGATCGTACCACCAGGTGCCGGGCGCTCCCGAGCCGTATTTCGGCTTGGTTTGCGGCCGCTCGTACATGTCCCAATAGGCCAGCCACTCGGTCGGGTTCCACCACATCGGGATCCAGTAGCGGCCGGCGCGCAGCAGGCGGTCCAGGCATTTCGCCGCCACCACCACCTCGGCATAGCTGCCGGCGCGGCCGATGGTCTCGATCATCGCGTCGATGGCGGGATGCGCGATGCCGCCGACATTGCGCGAGCCGCGGGTCCTGGCGGCCTCTGAGCCGTAGACGATGCGCAGGCTGTCGCTCGGCACCACCGCGCCGCCCATGGCGCGGCTGATGATGTCGAAGTCGAAGCCGTCGAGCCGGCGCTGGTACTGCGCGGCGTCGACGATGCGCGAGACCGCGATGATGCCGAGCCGGCGCAGATTGCGCTGGAAGGGCTGGGTGTGCGGCTGAAGCGCCGGCGAGAAATCGAGGAACTCGATGGTGAAGGGCGTCCCGTCCGGCAGGCGCAGGATGCTGCCGTCGCGCCGGCAGCCGGCCTCGGTCAACAGGTCGTGGGCGCGCTTCAGCAGGGTGCGGTCGCGGCCCGAGCCGTCGCTGACCGGCGGCAGCCAGGGCTCGCCGAAGACCTCGTCGGGCACCTGGCCGCGAAAGGGCTCGAGCAGGGCGAGCTCGGCCGGGGAGGGCAGGCCGACCGCCTTGGAATCCGAATTCTCGAAATAGGAGGTCATCCGCGCGAAGGACGAGAACATGATGTTCCGGTTGGTCCATTCGAAGTCGAAGGCGAGGCCGAGCGCCTCGCGGATGCGCGGATCGGCGAATTTCGCCCGACGCTGGTTGAACACCCAGCCCTGCGAGCCGACCGGATCGGTCTTCGGCAGGCTTTCCTTGCGGACCTTGCCTTCGCGGATCGCCGGGAAGTCGTAGCCCGTCGCCCAGATGCGCGAGGTGAACTCCTCCTGGAAGGTGAGCACGCCGCCCTTGAAGGCCTCGAAGGCGACCTGCCGGTCGCGGAAATACTCCCAGCGCACCCGGTCGAAATTGTTGGTGCCGACATTCACCGGCAGGTCCCTGCCCCAGTAATCGGGCACCCGGTCGAACTCGATGAAGCGGCCCTGCTCGAAGCGCCCGACCTTGTAGGGGCCGGAGCCGAGCGGCGGCTCCAGCGTCGAGGCCTCGAAATTGCGCGTCGACCAGTAGGCCTGCGAGAAGATCGGCAGGCCGGCGACGATCAGGTGCAGCTCGCGGCTGCGCTTCGGCGAGAGCGTGAAGGCGACGACGTCCTCGCCGACCGCCTCGGCCGAGACGACCTCGCGCAGGATCAGCCGGTAGGTCGGATGGCCCTTCTCCTTCAGGATGCGGAACGAGAAGGCGACATCGGCCGGGGTGATCCGGCTGCCGTCGTGGAAGCGGGCCTCGGGCCGCAGGCGGAAGCGGTAGCTCAGCTTGTCGGGCGAGATCGCGACGGAGCGCGCCACCAGCCCGTAGAGCGAGCCGGGCTCGTCGGAGGAGCCGGCCATCAGGCTGTCGAAGCAGGCGTCCATGCCGGCGGCGCCGTCGCCCTGCAGCACGAAGGTGTTCAGCGTGTTGAAGGTGTCGAAGCTCTGGTTGCCGCCGGTGCGCTTGATCTGCAGCGTGATCGCGCCGCCCTTCGGCGCCTGCGGATTGACATAGGCGAAGTGCGGGAAGTCGGGCGGCAGGCCGAGCTCGCCGAAGGTGGAGAGCCCGTGGACCTCGGCCGCCTCGGCAGGCGCCGCGACCGGAGCCTCCACCGGCGGCGCCATGGCGGGCGCGCCGGCCTCCTGGGCGAGCGCGCTCCGCAGGGCGGCCGGGAGGGCGGCGGCCGCGGCGACGCCGCTTCCCGCCGCGATCAGTCTGCGCCGCGTAACCTGCACTGCCGCTCCTTGCTGCGTGGGCGTCGCGCCCGGCCGATTCGCCGGGGAGGGCGAAATCCGCATCGGGACGCCGCATGATGGCGGGGCTTTTGGGGCGACGGCAAGAAAAAAGCCGGGCGCATGGCCCGGCTTGCGGTCGATCCGGGAGAAAAAGCCCTGGCGGGCCTTACTCCTTCGGCAGCGGCTTCGGCGCGTCGGCCAGGGTGTTGAGATAGGCCACCACGTCGGCGCGGCTGTCGGCCTTGCCCAGGCCGGCGAAGGCCATGGTCGTGCCGGGCATGTACTGCTTCGGATTCTTCAGGAAGCCGTCGAGGTTCTCGGCGGTCCAGGCTTCGCTGGCCTTGCCCTTCATCGCGGCGGAGTAGCCGAAGCCCTCGACCGAGCCCTTGGGGCGATCGTAGACGTCGTAGAGATGCGGGCCGACCTTGTTGGCGCCGCCCTTCTCGAAGGTGTGGCAGGCCTTGCAGGCACCGACCGCCTTGGCGCCGCGGGCCGGATCGGCCTTGGCGAGGCGCACCGCGATCGGCTCGTCGGCTGCGGGCGCGGCGGCGGCGCCGGCGGCTCCGTCGCTCGGTTCGGCGCTCGGCAGGTCGTAGCCGGGTACGGCGGGCTTCTTCGGCGCGAAGACGATGCCGGCGACCATGTTGAGGCTCATCACCACCAGCAGGGTGGACAGGCCCGCACCGGCGATCTTGTTCAGTTCGATGTTCATGGTCTTCTCGGGACTCCCGGCTCCGCGGCCACGAAGCAAGATAGCGCTGTCCGCATCCGCTCGCGCGGACCGGCACACGGTAGGCTGCTTAACCGCTTTGCGCGCTTCATTGCAACTCGTATAAGCACGCTCCGCTTTGAGACCATTTGACGCCTCCGCAGAGTTGCGCCCGCCATGTCCAATCCGCTGGTCCTGATCCCCGCCCGCATGAAGGCCTCGCGCCTGCCCGGCAAGCCCCTGGCGGACATTCTGGGCGAGCCGATGATCGTCCATGTCTGGCGCCGCGCGGTCGAGGCCGGCATCGGCGCCGTGGTGGTCGCGACCGACGAGGCGCGCATCGTCGCCGCGGTCGAGGCGGCCGGCGGCCGGGCCGTGATGACCCGCGCCGACCATCCCACCGGCTCGGACCGCATCCGCGAGGCCGCCGACATCGTCGATCCCGAGCGCCGCCACGACGTCATCGTCAACGTGCAGGGCGATTTCCCGACGCTTGCGCCCTCCGCCATCGCCGCCTCGATCGCGCCGCTGGCCGATCCGGCGGTCGACATCGCCACGCTGGTCGGCGAGATCCACGACGCCGAGGAGCGCACCGCGCCGAGCGTGGTCAAGCTCGTCGGCAGCGAGGTCGGCCCGCGCCGGCTGCGCGCGCTCTATTTCACGCGCGCCACGGCCCCTTATGGCGAGGGGCCGCTCTACCACCATGTCGGCATCTACGCCTATCGCCGCGCCGCGCTCGACCGCTTCGTCTCCCTGCCGCAATCGCCGCTGGAGAAGCGCGAGAGCCTGGAGCAGCTGCGCGCGCTGGAGAACGGCATGCGCATCGACGCGATGATCATCGACCAGGTGCCGCGCGGCGTCGACACCCCGCCCGATCTCGAGCGCGCCCGCGCTCTTCTGCAGAGCCGTCCCGGAGCCTGATCCATGCCTGTCGTCGTTTCCTACCAGGGCGAGCCCGGGGCCTTCTCCTCCCAGGCCGCGCTCCAGGCCTTCCCGGATTGCGAGCTGCTGCCCTGCGCCACCTTCGAGGATGCGCTCGCCGCCGTCTCCGAGGGCAAGGCCCGCTACGGCATGATCCCGATCGACAATTCGATCGCCGGCCGCGTCGCCGACATCCACCACCTGCTACCGCGCTCGGGGCTGCACATCGTCGGCGAGCACTTCCTGCCGATCCGCTTCCACCTGATGGGGGTGAAGGGCGCGACGCTGGCGACGATCCAGACGGTGCAGAGCCACATCCACGCGCTCGGTCAGTGCCGCAAGATCATCCGCAAGCTCGGCCTGAAGGCGCAGGTCGCCGCCGACACCGCCGGCTCCGCCCGCCAGGTCGCCGAGGCCGGCGACCTCACCCGTGCGGCGATCGCCCCGCACATCGCCGCCGAGGTCTACGGGCTCGACATCCTGATGGAGGACATCGAGGACGAGAAGCACAACACCACGCGCTTCGTCATCCTGTCGAAATACCCGGAATTCGCCCGCCAGGGCGGCGGCACCACGGTCACGACGCTGATCTTCCAGGTCCGCAACCTGCCGGCGGCGCTCTACAAGGCGCTGGGCGGCTTCGCCACCAACGGCATCAACATGACCAAGCTCGAGAGCTATATGGTCGACGGCCGCTTCTCGGCGACGATGTTCTATTGCGACGTCGAGGGCCATCCCGAGGACGCGCCGCTGCGCCGCGCGCTCGACGAGCTCTCCTACTTCTCCAAGGAGATGCGCATCCTCGGCGTCTACCCGGCCCATCCCTTCCGCGAGGGCATGGCCGAGCCGGCGCAGTAGCGCGGGCCTAAAGATACTCCCGCGCTCGAACAGGCGCGGGAGCGGGGTCTACCTGATCGTCATGGCGTCGGTTCGTTCCGGAAAGGGGAGACCACTTTCCGGTCCGCTGCGCTACGGCGTCTCGCCGTCCACCGCCCAGGCTTCGAGCAGCGTGCGGGCGATGGCTATGTGCTGCGGGCAGCTCAGCCCGTCGGGATGCTCGCCGGCCAGCATGGCGAGCGCCTCCTCGCGGCTGAACCAGCGCCCGTCCTCGAGCTCGGTGCCGTCGAGCACGATGTCGTCGTTCAGCGCCTCGGCCAGGCAGCCGATCATCAGCGAGCTGGGGAAAGGCCAGGGCTGCGAGGCGAGATAACGCACCGCCCCGGTGCGCAGGCCCGCCTCCTCGAGCGTCTCGCGGCGCACCGCATCCTCGATCGTCTCGCCCGGCTCCAGGAAGCCGGCGATGCAGGAATACATCTTCGGCGCGAAGCGCGCCTGGCGCGCGAGCAGGCACTTGTCGCCGCGCACCGCCAGCATGATCACCACCGGGTCGGTGCGCGGGAAATGCAGCGCGCCGCATTGCGCGCATTCGCGGCGCCAGCCGCCGCTGACCATCAGCGACTTGCCGCCGCAATTGGCGCAGAACCGGTGCCTTGCATGCCAGTCGAGGATCGCCTTGGCCTCGCCGAGCGGGCCGACCTCGTCCGGCGGCACCAGCCGCTTCAGGGCGATGCTGCGCAGGTCGCTGACCAGCAGGTCAGGGCGCTCGCGCAGGGTTTCGGCGAGCTGGCGCTCGACCAGCCTTGCGAAGCAGGCCGCTCCGCCGGGCTCGACGCCGAGGAAGACCTCGTCCAGCGCGCGGGCCACAGCATCCGCCTCGCTCTCGGAGAACCAGGCGGTCTGCGTCTCGGGCCCGGTGCGGCGCAGGATCGGGGTCTCGCCCGCGACGAGGATGTGGCGGGTGCCGGGGCTGGCGCGATAGCGCGCCACGGCGTCCGGCTGGTCGCGCTGGTCGCCGCGGCGGTCGAGCGGGTTGAAGGCGAAGCCGGTCAGGGCCGAGCGTTCGCGGGGACGGGAGACATCGGTCATGCCTCTCGTCCTAGCGCGCTTTCGATCCGACCGGAACGGGCCGGCGAGACGATTTCGCATGCGTGCCCGGACTGGCACGCAACGCCCTGTCGCCTCAGCCCTGCTTGCCGGCCTGGCCGCGCAGCAGGTGGATGATGCCGGAGAAATCGGTGCCGCCCTCGCCCCAGGCGTTGTGCAGCCCGTAGAGCTGCGCCGCGGCGGCGCCCAGCGGGGTCGCGGCGCCGCTCGCCTGCGCCGCCTCCTGCGAGAGCTTGAGGTCCTTCAGCATCAGCGCCGAGGCGAAGCCGGGCTTGTAGTCCTTGTTGGCCGGCGAGGTCGGCACCGGGCCGGGCACGGGGCAATAGGTGGTCAGGGACCAGCACTGGCCCGAGGAGGTCGAGGCGACGTCGAACAGCGCCTCGTGCGAGAGCCCGAGCTTCTCGGCCAGCACGAAGGCTTCGCAGACGCCGATCATCGAGATGCCGAGGATCATGTTGTTGCAGATCTTCGCCGCCTGACCGTTGCCGGCGTCGCCGCAATGCACGATGCGCCGGCCCATCTTGGCCAGCACCGGCTCGCCGCGGGCGAAGGCCTCGGCGCTGCCGCCGACCATGAAGGTCAGCGTCGCGCCCGAGGCGCCACCGACGCCGCCGGAGACCGGCGCGTCGAGCGACAGGCAGCCATGCTCGGCGGCCAGCGCATGCGCCTTGCGGGCGCTCTCGACGTCGACGGTGGAGGAATCGATCAGCAGCGTGCCGGGCGTCACCGCCGGCAGGATGTCGGCCCAGACCGAGAGCACGTGCCGGCCCGCCGGCAGCATGGTCACCACGATCTCGGCCTGCGCCACCGCCTCGCGGGCGGACGCCGCGATGCCGACGCCTAGCGCCGCGGCCGCCTCGCGCGAGGCCGGCGCCAGGTCGAAGGCGGTGACCGCGTGGCCCGCCTTGACCAGGTTGCCGGCCATGGGGCCGCCCATATTGCCGAGTCCGATGAAGGCGATGGTGCTCATGGTGGTTCTCTCCCTGAAGTCCTCGAACCGGCATCGTCACGCGGCGGAACCCGTCTCCCTGCGGGAGAGGATTAGTCGCGCCAATCAGTTCCCCTTGGCCCGGCCGACCAGGCCGCGCGCCACGATCATCCGCATCACCTCGTTGGTGCCTTCGAGGATCTGGTGGACGCGCAGGTCGCGGACGATCTTCTCGATGCCGTAATCGGCGAGATAGCCGTAGCCGCCATGGATCTGCAGCGCCTCGTTGGCGACCGCGAAGCCGGTGTCGGTGGCGACGCGCTTGGCCATGGCGCATAGGCGCGTGGCGTCGGGCGCCTTGGCGTCGAGCGCGGCGGCGGCGCGCCAGAGGAAGCTGCGGGCCGCTTCCAGCTCGGTCGCCATGTCGGCGAGCTTGAACTGCAGCGCCTGGAAATCGGCGATCGCCGAGCCGAAGGCCTTGCGCTCCTGCGCATAGGCCAGCGCCTTGTCGAGCGCCGCTTGCGCCCCGCCGAGCGAGCAGGCGCCGATGTTGAGGCGCCCGCCGTCGAGCCCGGCCATGGCGATCTTGAAGCCGATCCCCTCCGGCCCGAGCCGGTTGGCCACGGGGATGCGGCAGTTCTCGAAGATCACCGCCCGGGTCGGCTGGGCGTTCCAGCCCATCTTCTTCTCCTCGGCGCCGAAGGACAGGCCGGGCGTGCCCTTCTCGACCACGACGGTCGAGATCCCGGCCGGGCCGGCCTCGCCGGTGCGCACCATCACGACGTAGATGTCGGAGACGCCGGCGCCGGAGATGAACTGCTTCTGGCCGTCGAGCACGTAGTGGTCGCCGTCGCGCACCGCCTTCGTCTTCAGCGCGGCCGCGTCGGAGCCGGCGCCCGGCTCGGTCAGGCAGTAGCTGGCGAGGTGCTCCATGGTGCACAGCTTCGGCAGCCAGGCCTGGCGCTGCTCGGGCGAGCCGTAGCGGTCGATCATCCAGGCGCACATATTGTGGATCGAGATATAGGCCGAGACCGTCGGGCAGCCGCCGGCCAGCGCCTCGAAGATCAGCGCCGCGTCGAGCCGCGACAGCCCGGAGCCGCCGACATCCTCGGCAATGTAGATGCCGCCCATGCCGAGCGCCGCCGCCTCGCGCATCTCGGCGACGGGAAAGTGCTTTTCCTCGTCCCAGCGCCCGGCCTGCGGCGCCAGCGTCGCGGCGGCGAACCCCTGGGCCATGTCGCGGATGGCGATCTGGTCTTCGGTGAGGGCGAAGGCTGTCATGGCGATGCGTCCTGGGAAGGGGCGGCCAGAGGCCGGACCTCGATGCGCGTCGAGAAGCGCCGTGCCCGGTGGACGCCGTGCGGGTCGGAGAAGGGCCGGCGCCAGCGTGCCCGCGGCAGGATCCGCACCTGCCAGGGCGGCCCGCCGAAGAAGCGGAAGCTCAGAGCGTCCGGGCCGGTGAGCGCGAGCGGCCGGAAGCTGCCGGTGGCGTAGGCGCCGTAGAGCGAGACCCGCTCGAGCGGCCGGGCGGCCGCGTCGAGCAGCAGGATATCGAGCTGCTCCTCGAACGGTATGTCGTGGCTGAGGAAGAGCAGGGCCTCCGGCCCCGCCTGATACTGCGCTTCGAGCACCGCGCCCGGCACCGTGCCGGCCTCGTCGCCGTCGACGAGGAGAACCGCGCGCCGCTCCCCGCCATCGGCGGGATGCGGACGCAGGCCGTAGCGGGCGGTCTCGCGCATCAGGGCAGCGCCCGGCGGACGGCCGCCGCACGGCGCCCGTCCGTGCGGCCCGGCGCCGTGGCGGCATGGTCGGTGCTGGAACGGTGGTCGGCCATGCGCGCTCCCGCCCGTGCTCGCTGCCTGCCGCGGCTCGTCACCCCATGGTCGGGATGACGAAGCTCGCGCCGTCCTTGATACCGCTCGGCCAGCGGGCCGTCACCGTCTTGGTCTTGGTGTAGAAGCGGATCGAGTCCGGGCCGTGCTGGTTGAGGTCGCCGAAGGAGGAGCGCTTCCAGCCGCCGAAGGTGTAGTAGGCCAGCGGAACCGGGATCGGCACGTTGATGCCGACCATGCCGACCTGCACCTTGGAGGCGAAGTCGCGGGCGGCGTCGCCGTCGCGGGTGAAGATCGCGGTGCCGTTGCCGTATTCGTGGTCGTTGGTGAGCTTCAGCGCCTCGTCATAGCTCTCGGCGCGCAGCACGGAGAGAACGGGTCCGAAGATCTCCTCCTTGTAGATGCGCATGTCCTTGGTGACGTTGTCGAACAGGCAGCCGCCGACATAGAAGCCGTTCTCGTAGCCCTGCATGGTGAAGTCGCGGCCGTCGACGACGAGCTTGGCGCCTTCCTCGATGCCGATGTCGACATAGGACTTGATCTTCTCCATCGCCGCCTTGGTGACGACCGGGCCGTAATCGGCGCTGGTGTCGGTCGAGGGGCCGATCTTCAGGCTCTCGACGCGCGGGATCAGGCGCTTGACCAACTCGTCCGCGGTGGCCTTGCCGACCGGCACCGCCACCGAGATCGCCATGCAGCGCTCGCCGGCCGAGCCGTAGCCCGCGCCGATCAGCGCGTCGACGGCCTGGTCCATGTCGGCGTCCGGCATGATGATCATGTGGTTCTTGGCGCCGCCGAAGCACTGCACGCGCTTACCCGCCGCGCAGCCGCGGGCGTAGATGTACTCGGCGATCGGGGTCGAGCCGACGAAGCCGATGGCCTTGATGTCGGCGTCGTCGAGGATGGCGTCGACCGCCTCCTTGTCGCCGTTGACCACGTTGAGGATGCCGGGAGGGCCGCCGGCCTCGATGAACAGCTCGGCCAGGCGCATCGGCACGCCGGGATCGCGCTCGGACGGCTTCAGGATGAAGGCGTTGCCGCAGGCGATGGCGGGGCCGAGCTTCCAGAGCGGGATCATCGCCGGGAAGTTGAACGGGGTGATGCCGGCGACGACGCCGAGCGGCTGGCGCAGCGAGTAGATGTCGATGCCGGGGCCGGCGCCGTCGGTGAACTCGCCCTTCATCAGGTTCGGCACGCCGAGCGAGAACTCGACCACCTCGACGCCGCGCTGGATGTCGCCCTTGGCGTCGGGAATGGTCTTGCCGTGCTCGCGGGCGAGCAGATCGGCCAGCTCGTCATTGTTCTGCGCGATCAGGTCGAGGAACTTCATCAGCACGCGGGCGCGGCGCTGCGGGTTGACCGCGGCCCATTTCGGCTGGGCTTCGCGCGCGTTCTCGACGGCGGCGCGCAGCTCGGCCTGCGAGGCGAGCGCGACCTTGCCGATCACGCTGCCGTCCATCGGCTGGTAGATGTCCGCGGTACGCCCCGAGGTGCCGGCGACGTGCTTGCCGCCGATGAAGTGACCGACCTGACGCATGGATGCCTCCCTCGAAAGTCTCTGTGGCTGTTGACCTGCCCGAGCTTTAGCATTGTCTTTTGTGCACGGCCATGGGCTTGTTGGCGCCGGTGCGGTGCAAAAAAACGAATACCGAAGCCGGATATGGGAGGTGGCCATGGAACGATTCGACTGGGACGACCTGCGCTTCTTTCTCGCGGTCGCCCGTTCCGGCCGCCTCACCGCCGCGGCGCGCCGCCTCGGCGCAGACCATGCCACCGTGTCGCGGCGCATCACGGCGCTGGAGGAGGCGCTGAAGGCCAAGCTGTTCGAGCGCCGGCCCCAGGGCTACGCGCTCACCGGCCATGGCGAGCAACTCCTCGCCAAGGCCGAGAGCATGGAGACCGAGGCGCTGGCCATCCAGAGCGAGATCGGCGGCGCCGACATGGCGCTGTCGGGCATCGTGCGCATCGGCGCGCCGGACGGGTTCGGCGCCTGCTTCCTGGCGCCGCGCCTGCCGGCGCTGACCGGCGCCTATGCCGGGCTGGAACTGCAGCTGATCGCCATGCCGCGCCTGCTCTCGCTGTCGAAGCGCGAGGCTGACGTGGCGATCACGCTCGCCCCGCCCAAGGAGGGCAAGGTGGTGGCGCGCAAGCTCTGCGACTACCGGCTCGGCCTCTACGCCTCGCGCGCCTATCTCGACGCCGCCCCGCCGCTGGCCGAGGCCGAGGACCTCTTCGCCCACCGCATCGTCGGCTATATCGACGACCTGATCTTCACGCCCGAGCTCGACTATCTCGACGAGGTCGCCAAGGGCTTGCGGGCCCAGGTGCAGAGCTCCAGCGTCATCGCCCAGATGAACGCGGTCGCCGCCGGCGCCGGCATCGGCGTGATCCACCATTTCATGGCGCAGGGCGATCCGAGGCTGGTGCGGGTCCTGCCCGAGACCGTCTCGATCGAGCGCTCCTTCTGGCTCCTGGTCCATGCCGACCTGAAGGAGGTGGCGCGGGTGCGCGCCGTGGTCGACTTCATCGTGCGCGAGGCCAAGGCCGCGCGGCCGCTGCTGATGGGCGAGGCGCCGGCGCCCTAGGCGGCGCGGACGCGGTTGCGGCCTTCGTTCTTGGCGGCGTAGAGCGCCCGGTCGGCAGCGACCAGCGCCTGGTCGAGGCTGTCCTGCGGGCCGATGCCGGCGACACCGATCGAGATGGTCAGCGTCGCCTCCTGCTCGCCGAGCGGCAGGGTCTCGTGCGAGACGTCGAGGCGGATATGGTCGCTGAGCCGCATCGCGGCGCGCATGTCGAGCCCCGGGAACAGGATCGCGAACTCCTCGCCGCCGATGCGGGCGAGCAGATGGCCGCGCCCGTCGATCGAGCGGGCGAGGCAGCGCGCCACGCAGGCCAGCGCCTTGTCGCCGCCGTCATGGCCGTGGCTGTCGTTCAGCCGCTTGAAGTCGTCGATGTCGAGCAGCGCGACGGCGCTGGCCAGCCCTTGGCGGCGGGCGCTCTCGATCAGCGGCGTCGCCTGCGCGAAGAAGTGGCGGCGGTTGAACAGGCCGGTGAGCGCGTCGCGCGAGGCGAGGTTGTGCAGCTGCTCGAGCTGCGCCAGCGTCTCGGCATTGCTGGCGATGCGGCACTGCAGCTCTTCCGGCACGAAGGGCATGAAGATGAAGTCGTTGGCGCCCGCCTTGAGGAAGCCGACCGAGACCATGCGGTCGTTCGACGACGAGACGCCGATGATGCGCAGCCGGTCGGCGCCGAAGCGCCGGCGGATATGCCGGGTCAGCGTATAGCCGTCCATGTCCGGCATGTTGAAGTCGCTGACCACGAGGCGGATGTCGGGGTGGCTCTCGAGCAGGCGCAGCGCCTCGGCTCCCGAGGCGGCCTCGGTCACCGCATATTGCTGGATCTTGAGCATGCGGGTCAGGAGGCGGCGCGTGCTCAGCGTGTCGTCGACGACGAGGATGCGGACCTGCCGGTTCGACAGGGCGCGCTTGATCGCGGTGACCAGCGTCTCCAGCGCGAACTCGCTGTCCTTCGGCACATAGTCGATCACGTCGCGCTGCATGATGCGGTTGCGCGTGGCGATGTCGAAGCTGCCGGTGTGGACGATGGTCGGGATGCCGCGCTGCACGGTGAAGTCGATCGCCTCGCCGGACGGTGCGTCCGGCAGGTTGAGGTCGACCACGGCGAGCGTATAGGCGGCGCGGTTCTCGGTGACGGCGGCGTGCAGCTCGTTGAGCGAGCGGCAGGTCACCAGCGGCAGGCCGATCTCGGCCTCGAGCCGGCGGCACAGCGCCAGCGAATAGGTCTTGGAATCCTCGACGACGAGCAGCTTCAGGGCCTGCCCTTCAGGCGGCAGAGAGCTGCGGTCGGCAGTGAAGGAAGCCGTCGAACTCATGTCGTCCCTGACCGTAACCGCGCCGCCTGATGAGGTCTCGCGCTCGCGCCGTCGACGGGAAAGGAGGACGCCCAC
Organism: Allobosea sp. TWI1241; assembly: GCF_039673065.1. Lineage (NCBI taxonomy): Bacteria > Pseudomonadati > Pseudomonadota > Alphaproteobacteria > Hyphomicrobiales > Alloboseaceae > Allobosea > Allobosea sp. TWI1241. Next base: position 31,260 of record NZ_JBDJKW010000008.1, read on the forward strand.
GGCAGCCTCGACCATCCTGCCGTTCCGTTAATTTCCTCTTAGTCATGTCGGCTGCCGCGGGCGGCGCGGCGGCTAGATCCGCCAGGGCAGGACCGGGCCTGGCAGGCGCCGGCCGAGCGCGTCGAGCCCCAGCATCACGACGAGGATCACCGCCGAGGCGCTGACCGCGACGGCCGCCGCCTCGCCGGCGAGCCCGGCCTCCTTGAGGCTGAACAGCACGACGCCGAGCGTCTCTGTGCCCGAGGACCAGAGCAGCGCCGAGACCGTCAACTCGTTGAAGGCGATCAGGAAGACCATCAGCGCGCTCACTGCCGCCGCCGGCGCCAGCACGGGCGCGACGATGAAGCGCAGCATCTGCCAGGTGGTGACGCCGTCGAGCCGCGCCGCCTCCTCGTGATGCGCCTCGATCTGGGCCATCGCCGCCAGCGGGGCCTTCAGCGCCAGCGGCAGGAAGCGCGCCATATAGGCGAAGAGGATGATGAAGGGCGTGGCGTAGATGCTGACGCCGAGCAGCGGCAGCGGCTTCAGGAAGAGCAGAATGCAGGCGATGGCGAGCACCACGCCGGGCAGCGCGTAGGGCAGCTCGATCGCCACCTCGACGACGCGGCGGAAGCGGCCCATGCGCCGCTCCAGCCCATAGGCGAAGGCGATCGAGAGCAGCGAGAGCAGCAGCGCGGCCGCGCCGGCGAAGAGGAAGGAGTTGCGGAAGGCGCGCATCGTCACGTCCTGCCGCAGCAGCACCTCGGCGAACTTGTCGACGGTCAGGCTCTGCCAGGAGAGCGGCACGCCGAGCGCCGGCGTCAGAGCCTCGCCGATCAGCGCCAGGAAGGGCAGGCCGAGCTTGAGCGCCAGCAGCAGCCAGAGCCCGGCGGCGACCGCGGTGCCGGCGCGGCCGAGCCGCCAGAAGGGTTCGAGCGGGCGCTCGATCTCGACCCGGCCGCGATGGCGGCTGGCCATGAGCAGCCCGGCCAGGATGCCGGCGCCGGCGACGAGCCCGACCAGGATCGAGAGCGCGGCGGCGTCCGGCAGGCCGGCGGGGCCGAAGCTCGAGAGCCGGCGATAGATCAGCGTCGGCAGGGTCAGATAGTTCACCGGCAGGCCGAGCAGGGCCGGGATGCCGAAATTGCCGATGCCGGCGACGAAGGCGAGCAGGCCGGCCGCGACGATCTGCGGCCGCAGCACCGGCAGCAGCACGCGCAGGGTGATCGTCGCGGGGCCGGCGCCTTCCATCTGGGCGGCCTCGACCAGCGAATGCGGCACGGCGCGCAGGCCGCTCCACAGGGTGATCGCCACCAGCGGCGCGTGGTGCAGCGCCATCACCAGGATGATGCCGCCGCGCCCGAGCAGCGGGTTGGGCGTGCCCGGCGCCGCGGCGAGGCCGAGCGCCGAGAGCACCGGGGAAGTCGGCGAGAACAGGCTGAGGAAGGCCAGCGCCGCCACCTGCGGCGCGATCATCATCGAGAAGACCAGGCCGAAGGCGAGCGGCCGGCGGCCGCGCACGTCGGTGACGGCGAGCAGCAGCGCCGCTGTGGTACCGATCAGCAGCGCGCCGAGCGTCGAGCCCGCCGCCGTCTCTAGGCTGTGCAGCGTCGCGGTGACCGCGGCGCGGCTCGCCATCTCGGTGAAGGCCGCCTCGGGGGCGAAGACGCCGCCGGGCGCCGCCGCCGCCAGGACCAGGCGCAGGAAGGGCAGGGCGCCGGTCAGCGCCGCGATCAGCACGAGCACGAGCGGCAGGCCCAGCCCGGGCGGCAGGCTGAGCCCGGGCAAGGCGAGACTGGGCAGGCGGGCCGGCGCCGTCTGGGGCAGGAGCGTCATGGCGCGATGTCCTCGGCGGCGGCCCGGCCGGATCACTCGAAGATCGCGCTGAAGCGCTTGCGCGCCGCCTGTTCGCCGGCCAGCGCCCTGGCGGGATCGAAGGGCATCAGCTTGATCGCGGCGCGGGCGGGATAGCCGGCCGGCAGCGCCACCTCCGGATGGGCGGCGACATAGCCCTGCTTGAGCGCGAGCTCCTGGCCCTGGCGCGAGATCAGGAAGTCGACGAAGGCCTTGGCCGCCTCGGGATTGCTCGTGGTCTTGAGGATCGCGACCGGCTCGCTCACCGCCGAGACGCCCTCGCTCGGGAAGACGAATTCCAGCGGCGCGCCCTTGGCCTTCTCGCGGATCGCCATGAAGTCGACGATCATGCCGTAGAGCTTCTCGCCGGTGGCGACCTGGCGCAGCACGTCGCCATTGCCGCCGGCGGCGAGCGCGCCGTTGCCCTGCAGCTCCTCGTAATAGCCCCAGCCCTTCGCCAGCGAGCCGGTGAGGGTGATGGCGTGGATCAGCGCGGCGCCCGAGGTCAGCGGGCTCGGCATGGCGACGAGGTTCTTCGCCTCAGGCCGGGCGAGGTCGAGCCAGCTCTGCGGCTTCAGCGCGGCCTTGGTGTTGTAGACGATGCCGGTGGTGATCAGCTTGGTGGCGAACCAGGCCTTCTGCGGATCGTGGATGCCGGCCGGATAGGCCGCGACATCGGCCTTGTCGTGGGCGAGCAGCCGGCCTTCCGCCTTCAGCCCCTCCATGGTCACCGAGTCGGCGATCAGCAGCACGTCGGCGCGCGGCACGCCGGCCTCGAACTCGGCCCGCAGCTTGGCCATGATCCGCGGCGTGCCGTCGCGCACGAAGGAGACCTCGACTTTGGGATAGCTTGCCTTGAAGGCGTCGATGGTCTGCTGGGCGTCGGTGTTGGGCTGGCTGGTGTAGAGCACGAGCTTGCCCTCGACGGCCCCGGCGGCCGAGAGGGCGCCCAGCGACAGGCCGATCGCCAGGGCGATGGTGGTGAGCGCGGAAGAGACGAACGGCCGCATGTCTGGACTCCGATGGTGCGGAAATCGGCGGAAACCCCGCCCCGGAGAGGGCGGCCCGCCGCTGTCGTGCGTCGCGGTAACGGCACGGTGTGACAGACCCGTGACGACGCGTCCACAGCGCGCATCGTCGCCACGGTGGTGTCGCCCGCGCAACGGCGAGCGCACGCAGGGCGCCGATCGGCTGCCGCGAGGGCAGGTTGGAGAGGGTCTGAAATTCCGCGGGACGGAGGCTTGTGCGCGTCCGGGCTTATCGACTAGGGTTCGCGCAAGCCGGCATCCAAGATCGAATCTAAACGTTTTAAGTGGGAGGATAGCAATGAAATCCGTACGTTCTTTCGTTACTGGGGCCGCGCTTGCCGCGATCGCCGCCGGCTGGTCCGGCGCGGCGTTTTCGCAGGAGACGGTGACCGCCTGGTTCACCAAGGGCTTCTACAAGGGCGAGGACGACGCGCTGCTCGCCGTGGTCGACCGTTTCCAGAAGGCGACCGGCGTCAAGGTCGAGCTCTCGCTCTACGCCACCGAGGATTGCGTCACCAAATCGGTCGGCGCCGTGCAGGCCGGCACGCCGCCTGACGTCGGCTTCTGCACGACCTATGACTTCCGCACCACCGGCCAGTGGGCCTTCGAGGGCAAGCTCGAGGACGTCACCGACGTGATCGAGCCGATGAAGGCCGAGTTCCAGCCGCAGGCGCTGGCCACCACCTTCCTGATGAACGGCAAGACCGGCAAGAAGGCCTATTACGCCTTCCCGGTCGAGCAGCAGATGATGCACATCACCTACTGGAAGGACATGCTCGAGGAGGCCGGCTTCAAGGAGTCCGACATCCCGACGACCTGGGCCGGCTACTGGGACTTCTGGTGCGACAAGGTGCAGGGCTCCCTGCGCAAGAAGGGCAAGCGCATCTACGGCGTCGGCCATCCGATGGGCGTCGCCGCCTCCGACACCTTCTACTCGTTCCTGACCTTCGCCAACGCGCACAACGCCAAGGTGGTCGACGAGACCGGCAAGATCGTGCTCGACGAGCCGGCCAACAAGGCGGCGATGATCGCGGCCGTGAAGGACTACGCCAACATCTCGCAGCGCGGCTGCACGCCGCCCTCCTCGGTGAACTGGCTGGATCCCGACAACAACGTCGCCTTCCACAACCGCACCACCGTCGCCACGCACAACGCCACGATCTCGATCGCCGGCAAGCACATGGACGACATGAACAATCCTGCGCTGACGCAGGAGCAGCGCGACGCGGCGAAGAAGAACTACTACGACAACATCCGCACCGCCGAGTTCCCGAAGAAGCCCGACGGCAGCCCGATGACCAACCTGGCCGCGGTCAAGACCGCGGTGGTCTTCGCCGACGCCAAGAACAAGAAGCGCGGCAAGGAGTTCATGGCCTTCCTCATGAAGGACGAGAACCTGCGTCCGTTCGTCGAGGGCTCGGCCGGCCGCTGGGTGTCGACCACGCTGAAGGGCATCGAGGCGCCGTTCTGGTCGGATGGCAAGGATCCGCACCGCGCCGTCGTCTACAAGCAGTACAAGGACGGCACCGTGCCGTTCCAGTTCGTCTACAACTACAAGTTCACGGCGGTGAACGCCGAGAACGTCTGGGCCAAGGCGATCAACCGCGTGCTGGTCGACAAGGTGTCGCCGGAGCAGGCGGTCGACGAGATGATCGCCCGCATCAAGCAGATCGCGGGCTGATCCCGGGCGCGATCCCGACGTAAACGAGACGGCACCCCGCGCCTGGCGCGGGGTGCCGATTTGATTGGTGCTCGGCGTGCCGTGAGGACAGGGGCGCCGGATTGGGCCGGCCGGTGGTGCAGGAGCCGCCGGCTTCCGCGAGGGAGACAAGAAGATGGCTGCCACAACGATGGCGACGCCGGCAGGCCACGCCGGCAGTTCGAGCGCGGCGGGACAGGCCCGGGACAGAGCGTTCTGGGGCGTGATGATGCTCGCACCCTACGTGCTCGTCTTCGCGGTGATGGTGGTCTACCCGGTGGCCTACGGTCTCTGGCTCGGGCTGAACTGGGAGTCCTACAAGGCGCTCTTCGCCGATCCCGTCTTCGTCCGCACCCTGGTCAACACGGTCATCTTCCTCTTCGTCGCGGTGAACCTGAAGTTCTTGCTGGCGCTGTGGCTCTCCGGCTTCTTCGTCGCCCAGCGCGCCTGGGTGCGGATCGTGCTGGTTCTGTTCATCCTGCCCTGGGCGGTGCCGTCCATCCCGACGATCCTGTCCTTCCGGGTGATGCTCAACCCCGAGAACGGCATGATCAACCAGCAGCTGTTCCACTGGTTCGGCATCGTCGAGGGGCCGGGCTGGCTGACCAATCCGACGCTCGCCTTCGCCAGCTCGATCTTCGTGCACATCTGGAAGTCGCTGCCGTTCTGGACGCTGATCCTGGTCACGGGGCGCCTCGCCATCGCGCAGGACCTCTACGAGGCCGCCAGCGTCGACGGCGCCAACAAGTGGCAGCAGTTCCGCTTCATCACCTGGCCCTCGCTGGCGACGCTCTACGTCACCTCGACCCTGCTCTCGATGATCTGGACGCTCGGCGACTTCAACAGCGTCTACCTGCTCAACAGCGGCGGTCCGGGCGACCTCAACCACGTGCTCGCCACGCTGGGCATCCGCTATATGCGTAACAACAACCTCGATCTCGGCATCGCCTCCATCATCGTGGCCATGCCGCTGATCCTGCCCATGGTCTGGTTCATGGTGAAGCGTCTGTCGAAGGGAGCCGAGTGATGCGTAGGGTCCTCGACGAAGCCAAGCTCATCCTGGTCGCCATCCCGGTCCTGATCTGGACCCTGCTGCCGATCTACCATCTCTTCGTGCTGTCGATCTCGACGCAGGAATCGATGCTGGCCGGCAAGCTCTGGCCGGACGAGCCGACGCTGCAGAACTTCCAGATCGTCTTCAAGCAGCAGCACTACTACCTGACGCATTTCTGGCTGCAGCTGTTCAACAGCTTCCTGGTGGCGATCACCACCGGCATGCTGACGCTGTTCATCGCGACCTGCGCCGCCTTCGCCATCTCGCGGCTGAAGGCGCCGGGCGGCCGCCACATCATGAACTTCGCGCTCGCGACCTACCTGATCCCGGCCGCCTTCCTCGCCATCCCGATGTACAAGGCGATGGGCATCTTCGGGCTGCTCAACACCCGCACCGCGCTGATCCTGGCGATGGTCGCGCTGGCCTCGCCCTATGCGATCTGGGTGCTGAAGCAGGCCTCCGACAAGCTCCCCAAGGAGCTCGACGAGGCGGCGATCATGGACGGCGCCAGCGCGTTGCAGCTGTTCCGGCTGGTCTACCTGCCGCTGATGAAGCCCTCGATGGTGGTGATCGGCATCTACGCGCTGCTGCTGGCCTGGAACGAGTATCTCTACGCCTTCCTGCTGCTCTCCAGCGAGCAGGCGGTGCCTCTGGCGGTCGGCCTCGGCCTGTTCCTCTCCGCCGACGACGCGCCGTGGAACCTGCTGATGACGGCCGGCCTGATCTACGCCATCCCGCCGGCGGTGATCTATTACGGCTTCCGCAACAACATGGTCTCCGGACTGACCTCGGGCGCGGTCAAGAGCTGACCGCCCGGCCGGGTTGCAGCGGCCCCGCATCCGCCCGGATGCGGGGCCGTTCTGCTTTCGGGCCCCTCGCCAAGCTGTGGCCGCACCGGCATGGTAGGGCCGCTACCACGACACATGCAGATTCCCACGCAGACCCCATGGATGAGATGATGACCGCCTCCAAGCTCGAGCAGCTGCGCGCCATGACCACCGTCGTCGCCGACACCGGCGACATCGAGGCCGTGCGCCGCCTCAAGCCCGTCGACTGCACCACCAATCCGACCCTGCTGCTCAAGGCGGTCGAGACCCCTGCCTATGCCGGCCTCGTCGACGAGGCGATCGCCTGGGGCGCGAAGCAGGGCGGCTCCGGCGCGGTCGAGGCGGTCTGCGACCGGCTCGCGGTGACCTTCGGCACCGAGCTGACCAAGATCGTCCCCGGCCGGGTTTCGACCGAGGTCGACGCCGACCTCTCCTTCGATACTGAGGCGACCATCGCCAAGGCGCGCGCGCTGGTCGCCGCCTATGCCGAGCGCGGCGTCGGCCGCGAGCGCATCCTGATCAAGATCGCCTCGACCTGGGAGGGCATCCAGGCGGCGCGCGTGCTGCAGGCGGAAGGCATCGACTGCAATCTGACGCTGCTGTTCTCGCTGCCGCAGGCGGTGGCCTGCGCCGATGCGAGGGCCTTCCTGATCTCGCCCTTCGTCGGCCGCATCCTCGACTGGTACGTCAAGGCCGGCGGCGGCCCCTACACCGCCGAGACCGATCCGGGCGTCGTCTCGGTCCGCGCGATCTACGCCTATTACAAGGCCTATGGCATCGACACGGTGGTGATGGGCGCCTCCTTCCGCAACACCGGCGAGATCGAGGCGCTGGCCGGCTGCGACCGCCTGACCATCGGGCCGGGCCTGCTCGACGAGCTGGCGGCTGCGACCGGCGATCTGCCGCGCAAGCTCTCGCCCGAGAAGCCCGGCGAGGCGCCGGCCAAGCTCTCGCTCGACGAGAAGGCCTTCCGCTTCGCCATGAACGAGGATGCCATGGCGACCGAGAAGCTCGCCGAGGGCATCCGCGGCTTCGTCAAGGACCTGCGCGGCCTGCGCAAGCTGGTCGCGGCCCGGCTCGGCTGAGGGCGGGCGCGACCATGGCGGGGGAGAAGCCGCGCGTCGCCGTCGTCACCGGCGGCGCCAAGGGGATCGGCCTTGCGGTGATGCTGCGGCTGGCGCAGGACGGTTTCCTGCCGGTCTCCTGGGACCTCGCGCCCGGTGCGGGCGGTGCGCACCTCGCCTGCGACGTCTCCGACGAGGCGCAGGTCGAGGCGGCCATGGCCCGGACCGAGCAGGACTTCGGCCCGGTCGCGGTGCTGGTCAACAATGCCGGCCTCACCGGGCCGTCGACGCCGGTGGCCGAGACGCCGCTGTCGCAATGGCAGCGCATCCAGGCGGTGAACCTGACCGGCACCTTCCTCTGTTCGCGGGCGGTTGCCGCCGTCATGGTGCCGCGCGGCCATGGCCGCATCGTCAACATCGCCTCGCTGGCCGGTAAGGAGGGCACGCCGACGCTGGCCGCCTACAGTGCCGCCAAGGCCGGCGTGATCGCGCTGGCCAAGGCGCAGGGCAAGGAGCTCGCCGGCACCGGCGTGCTGGTCAACGCCGTCGCCCCGGCAGCGATCGAGACCGACATCCTGCAGCAGATGAGTCCTGAGACGGTCGCGACCATGATCGGCAAGAGCCCGCTGAAGCGGCTCGGCACCGTCGAGGAGCTGGCGGAGCTGGTCGCCTGGCTCGCCAGCGACCGCTGCAGCTTCTCCACCGGCGCGGTCTTCGACCTCTCGGGCGGCCGGGCCACCTACTGATCGCCCCTGGCGGGCCGTCCGCGCGGCCATTGACGCCCGGCGCCGGCGGGCGAACACTGCGCCTGCCCGCCGCTAGGCGCGGGCCCCAGAGGGAACCCTCATGTCAGACCCGCTCCAGCCCGGCTCCCCGTCCACGCCGCATCGCGGCGGCTCGCCGCTCTCCACGCATCTGGCGCCGCTCAGGCGCAATTCCGGCTGGCTGCTCGCCGCCGGCGTGGTGCTGATCCTGCTCGGCTTCGCCGCGCTGGTCTTCGCCGCCGCCTTCAGCATCGCCAGCGCGCTCTGGTTCGGGGTCATCGTGCTGGCCGGCGGGCTGGTGCTGCTCGTCGACGCCTTCTCGCAGAAGGGCTGGAAGAGCCGGCTCTGGCACCTGGTCATCGGGGGGCTCTATGTCGCGGTCGGCCTGTTCACCATCGTCAATCCGGTGGTGGCCACCGCCTCGCTGACGCTCCTGGCCGGCGCGGCCTTCGTCGCCACCGGCGTGGTGCGCCTGCTCGTCGCCTTCCAGAACCGCTCGCTGCCCTTCTGGGGCATGATCGCCTTCTCGGGCGTGCTCTCGCTGCTGCTCGGCCTGCTGATCCTGATGCAGTGGCCGGCCTCGAGCCTGTGGGTGCTCGGCACCTTCTTCGGCATCGAGCTGCTCTTCCAGGGCGCCGGCATGATCGCGCTGGCGCGTGCGATCCGCTCGACCTTCGACGGCCGCTGAGGCTCAGCGCGTCAGCACGGCCGCCGGCTCGGCGCTGGTCTCGGCGGCCAGCGTCGGGGCGATCGTCGGGCTCTGGCTGAACGGGCTGAAGTAGGCACGCCCGCCGGCGGCGGCGGCCTGGAGCGTCTGGCGCTGGGCCTTGGGCAGGCGGCGGGTGTCGCCGAGCGCGACGAAGTCGGCGGTGGCGTGCTGGTTGCCGCCGCGCCCGTCGAACACGGCGACGCCGGTGCGGGTGACGACGATGTCGCCCTTCCGCAGCGTCGGGTCGCGCAGATACCAGTGGGGATCGCTGGCGGGGTCGAGCTTCACCGCCGGCGGCGCCGGCTTGCTGCTGGCGGCGACCGGCCGCGGGCGCTGCACCCGCGGCTTGTTCACCGTCATCTCCAGCGGCACGGTCGCCGGCGGGGCCGGGCGGGCGCCGCCGAAGGCGCGGGCCAGATCGTCGAGAAAGCCCGCCTGGGCCGGCACGGCCGGGACGAGCCCGATCGCGCATGCCAGCGTCATCCTCGCGAGAACCTGCCGTGCCATCGCCCTTCTCCCTGTTCCGTCCTCTCCAACGGAGAACGGCCCGGAAAGTTCAATGGCGACGGCAGGGTGGTTTTCGCCTTGCGCTCAGCCCTTGGCGGCGAAGGCTTCTGCGCGGATGGTCGAGAGCGACTTCGCCGGGGTGATCGCCTCGGGATCCAGCATGCAGTGGATGATCGCCGGCTTGCCCGACGCCACCGCGCGCTCGAAGGCCGCGGCGAACTCCCCCGTGGTCTCGACGCGCTCGCCATGGCCGCCGAAGGCGCGGGCATAGGCGGCGAAGTCCGGGTTCTTCAGCGTGGTCGCCGAGACGCGGCCGGGATATTCGCGCTCCTGGTGCATGCGGATCGTGCCGTACATGCCGTTGTCGACCAGGATCACGATCACCGGCAGGTCGTACTGGACCGCGGTGGCGAAGTCCTGCCCGTTCATCATGAAGCAGCCGTCGCCGGCGAAGGCGACCACCGTCCGCTCGGGGAAGAGCCGCTTGGCGCCGATCGCGGCCGGCACGCCATAGCCCATCGAGCCCGAGGTCGGGGCGAGCTGCGTCGCGAATTTGGTGAAGCGGTGGAAGCGGTGCACCCAGGTGGCGTAGTTGCCGGCGCCGTTGCACAGGATCGCGTCGGCCGGCAGGGTGCGCCGCAGCCAGGTCACCATCTCGCCGGGGTGGAAGGCGCCGGGCACCGGCGCCGGCTGCTCGCTCCAGCCGAGATAGGCCTCGTGCGCTTCCGCCGCCGCGCCGGCCCAGGCGATCTCCTGCGGCGGGTGGACGGTCTCCAGAGCGGCGCAGAAGGCGGTCGGCGAGGCGTTGATCGCCAGCTCCGGCCGGTAGACGCGGCCGAGCTCCTCCGGGTCGGGATGGACATGCACCAGCGGCCGGCCGGGATCGGGAATGCCGAACAGCGTGTAGGACTGGCTCGGCATCTCCGAGAGGCGCCCGCCGACCATCAGCACCAGGTCGCTGTCCTTGATCCGCTGCAGCAGCTTGGGATTGGGGCCGATGCCGAGATCGCCGGCGAAGCTGGGATGGTCGGCCGGGAACAGCATCTGCCGGCGGAAGGAGACCGCGACCGGCAGGTCGAAGCGCTCGGCGAAGCGCTGGAAGCGCTCGATCGCCTGCGGGTTCCAGCGCGAGCCGCCAAGGATGGCGATCGGCGCCTTGGCCGCCCAGAGCCGCTTCTGCAGGTCGATGGTCTGCAGCAGCGAGGGATGGGTCTCGGTGACCTGGTAGGGCTGCGCGTCGGCGACCGTGGCGAGGTCGGTCAGCACGTCCTCCGGCAGGGCGATCACCACCGGGCCGGGCCGGCCGGCGGTGGCGACATGGAAGGCGCGGCTGATGATCTCGGGAATGCGGGCGGCGTCGTCGATCTCGGTCGCCCACTTCGTCATGGTGCCGAAGACGGCGCGGTAGTCGAGCTCCTGGAAGGCCTCGCGCTCGCGCATGCCGCGCTCGATCTGGCCGACGAACAGGATCATCGGCGTCGAATCCTGATGGGCGATGTGGATGCCCGGCGAGGCGTTGGTGGCGCCGGGACCGCGGGTGACGAAGCAGATGCCGGGCTTGCCGGTCAGCTTTCCGGCCGCTTCCGCCATCATCGCCGCGCCGCCCTCGGCCCGGCAGATCGTCACCTTGAGATCGGCGTCGTGCAGCGCGTCGAGCACGGCGAGATAGCTCTCGCCGGGAACGCAGAAGGCGTCGGTCGCGCCATGGATCAGCAATTGATCGACGAGGATCTGCCCGCCTGTCCGTTCAGCCATGGTGCGGCCCTCCCCAGGCCGGATCGTTCAAAATTTCGTCGGCGTGCTCGCCGAGTTGCGGGCTCGGGCGGGCGGCGACCTGGCGCACCCCGTCCATGAGGATCGGCGAGGCGACGGTCGGGATCGTGCCGTCCCTGGCGCCGGCGCTCGGCAGGTCGACGCGCACGCCGCGCGCCTGCACCTGCGGATCGGCGAAGACCTCGTCGATCGTGTTGATCGGGCCGGCCGGCACGCCGACGGCCTCGAGCCGCGCCAGCAGGTCGAGCTTGGCGAAGCGGCCGGTCAGCGCCTGCAGCCGCGCCGTCAGCGCCACGCGGTTGGCGACGCGCGAGCGGTTGTCGGCATAGTCCGGCTCATTGGCGAAGCCGGCATCGCCGAGCGCCTCGCAGAGCTTGCGCCACTGCCCGTCATTGCCGGTGGCGATGATGATGTGGCCATCGGCGACCGGGAAGACGTCGTAGGGCACGATGTTCGGATGGGCGTTGCCGAGCCGCGGCGGCGCCTGGCCCGAGACGAGATAGTTCATCGCCTGGTTGCCGAGCACCGCGATCTGCGAATCCAGCAGCGCCATGTCGAGCGTCGCGCCCTCGCCGGTGGCGTCGCGCCGGCGCAGTGCGGCCAGGATGCCGGTGGTGGCGTAGAGGCCGGTATAGATGTCGGCGACGGCGTAGCCCGCCTTCATCGGCGCGCCCTCCGGCTCGCCGGTGACCGACATCGGCCCGCCCATGCCCTGGACCAGGAAGTCGTAGCCGGCGCGCGGAGCGTAGGGCCCGTCCTGGCCGAAGCCGGTGACCGAGCAGTAGACCAGCCGCGGATAGGCCTTGCGCATCGCGGCGGCGTCGAGCCCGTATTTCACCAGCCCGCCGACCTTGAAATTCTCGATGACGACATCGGCGTGGGCGGCGAGGCGATGCACCAGCGCCTGGCCTTCCGGCGTGCGGAAATCGGCGGTGATTGAGCGCTTGCCGCGATTGGCGGAGTGGAAATAGGCGGCCGAGAGATGCGCCTCGCCCGTGCCCGCGACGAAGGGAGGGCCCCATTTGCGGGTGTCGTCGCCTTCCGGCGCCTCGACCTTGACGACATCGGCGCCGAGATCGGCGAGCAGCTGGCCGATCCAGGGCCCGGCGAGGATGCGCGCCAGTTCCAGCACGCGCAGGCCGGCGAGGGGAGGGGCTGAGGTCATCGCGCGCTCGTTCCCCCCCCGCTCACGGTGGGGAGGGCTGGGCTGGAGGGACGGAAAACGCGGCGCAGTGTGTCGGGGGGCAGCCGAAACGTGCCTGCGGGAAGCCGTCTCAACCGGTCGCTCGGCCCCCCAGCCGACCCTCCCCACCGTGAGCGGGGGGAGGGCAGGGTCTTTATCGGCCATCGTCGCGTTCATGACGATCGACTGAGTGTCAGAAGAACGCCTGCAGGCCGGTGACGGCGCGCCCGAGGATCAGCGCGTGGACGTCGTGCGTGCCCTCATAGGTGTTCACCGTCTCGAGGTTCGCGGCATGGCGCATCACGTGATACTCGATCTGGATGCCGTTGCCGCCGTGCATGTCGCGGGCCTGGCGGGCGATGTCGAGCGCCTTGCCGCAATTGTTGCGCTTCACCAGGGAGATCATCTCCGGCGCCAGCTTGCCCTCGTCGAGCAGGCGGCCGACGCGCAGCGAGCCCTGCAGGCCGAGCGTGATCTCGGTGACCATGTCGGCCAGCTTCTTCTGGTAGAGCTGCGTCTGTGCCAGCGGCTTGTTGAACTGCTTGCGATCGAGCCCATACTGCCGGGCGCGGTGGAAGCAGTCCTCGGCGGCGCCCATCGCGCCCCAGGAGATGCCGTAGCGGGCGCGGTTGAGGCAGCCGAACGGACCCTTCAGGCCCGAGACGTTCGGCAGCAGGTTCTCCTCCGGCACGATGACGCCGTCCATGACGACCTCGCCGGTGATCGAGGCGCGCAGGGAAAGCTTGCCGCCGATCTTCGGGGCGGAGAGGCCCTTCATGCCCTTTTCGAGGATGAAGCCGCGGATCTGGTTGTCATGCGCGGCCGACTTCGCCCACACGACGAAGACGTCGGCGATCGGCGAGTTCGAGATCCACATCTTCGAGCCGGTCAGCCTGTACCCGTCGGCGACCTTCTCGGCGCGGGTCTTCATCCCGCCCGGATCGGAGCCGGCATCCGGCTCGGTCAGGCCGAAGCAGCCGACCCATTCGCCCGAGCCGAGCTTGGGCAGGTACTTCTTGCGCTGCTCCTCGCTGCCATAGGCGTAGATAGGGTACATCACCAGCGAGGACTGCACGCTCATCATCGAGCGATAGCCGGAATCGATGCGCTCGACCTCGCGGGCCACCAGCCCGTAGGAGACGTAGTTGGCGCCGGCACAGCCATATTCCTCGGGCACCGTGACGCCGAGCAGGCCGAGCTCGCCCATCTCGTTGAAGATGGCGCGGTCGGTCTTCTCGTCGAGATAGGCCTCGGCGACGCGCGGCATCAGCTTCTCCTGCGCGTAGTCGCGCGCGGAATCGCGGATGAGGCGCTCATCCTCGCTCAGCTGCTCGTCGAGCAGGAAGGGGTCTTCCCAGGTGAACTGCGCGAGCCTGTCGCTGGCCATGTGTCTCGTCTCCCCTTGTCTCGTGCACACCATCGGTCCGGGCTCGCTGCTGCGCAGCGCCCCGGAACGACGGTGTGGTTCCTCGGTTCAGCTCTCAGGCGTCCACGTCGAAGCTGACGCCCTGCGCCAGCGGCAGCGTGGTGCCGAAGTTCACGGTGTTGGTGGCGCGGCGCATATAGGCCTTCCAGGCGTCGGAGCCGGCCTCGCGGCCGCCGCCGGTTTCCTTCTCGCCGCCGAAGGCCCCGCCGATCTCGGCGCCCGAGGGGCCGATATTGACGTTGGCGATGCCGCAATCCGAGCCCTCGTCGGAGACGAAGAGTTCCGCCTCGCGCATGTTGAGCGTGAAGATCGAGGAGGACAGGCCGGCGCCGACCGCGTTCTGCATGGCGATCGCCTCGTCGAGCGAGGCGTATTTCATCACATAGAGGATCGGCGCGAAGGTCTCGCGCTCGACCGGGCCGGTCTGCGACGGCATCTCGACAAGGGCCGGGCGGACATAGAACCCGCCGGCGCCGACATCGACCTTCTCGCCGCCATGGACGGTGCCGCCGGCGGCGCGCGCCTCCGACAGCGCCTTCTGCATGCCCTGATAGGCGCCCTCGTCGACCAGCGGGCCGACCAGCACGCCGGCCTTGCGCGGGTCGCCGATGGTGACCGAGCCGTAGACCTTGACCAGCTTCGGCACGAGCTGGTCGTAGACGCTTTCGTGCACGATCAGGCGGCGCAGCGTGGTGCAGCGCTGGCCGGCGGTGCCCATCGCGGCGAAGGCGATGCCGCGCAGCGCGATGTCGAGATCGGCGGAGGGGGCCACGATCGCGGCGTTGTTGCCGCCGAGTTCGAGGATGGCGCGGGCGAAGCGGGCGGCGAGCTTCTGGCCGACCTCCTTGCCCATCCGGGTCGAGCCCGTCGCCGAGACGACCGGCACGCGGTGGTCCTGCACCAGGATGTCGCCGATCTCGCGGCCGCCGATCAGCACCTCGGAGAGGCCGGCCGGGGCCTCGGGGCCGAAGCGCTTCATCGTCTTCTCGACGATGGCCTGCACGGCGAGCGCGGTCAGCGGGGTCTTCTCCGACGGCTTCCAGACGACGCTGTCGCCGCAGACGAAGGCCAGCGCCGCGTTCCACGACCAGACCGCGACCGGGAAGTTGAAGGCCGAGATCACGCCGCAGACGCCGATCGGGTGCCAGGTCTCCATCATGCGATGGTTCGGGCGCTCGGTCGCGATGGTCAGGCCGTAGAGCTGGCGCGACAGGCCGACGGCGAAATCGCAGATGTCGATCATCTCCTGGACCTCGCCGAGGCCCTCCGAGGTGATCTTGCCGGCCTCGAGCGTCACCAGCAGGCCGAGATCGTCCTTGGCGGCGCGCAGCTCCTCGCCGAGCAGGCGGACGAACTCGCCGCGGCGCGGCGCCGGCACCTTGCGCCAGGCGAGATAGGCCGACTGGGCCCGGCCGATTGCGGCCTCGGCTTCCGCCGGAGTGGTCTCGCGCAGCGTCGCCACCGTCTCGCCGGTGATCGGCGAGCGGGCGGCCAGGCCGGAAGTGGAATAGGCCGTGTCGGCGACGCCGAGCCGCTTCAGCAGGGCGAGGGCATCGGTCGGCAGGGAAGAGGTCATGAGCGTGGTCCTGGACAAGCGCGGCGAGCCGGGGCGCTGCCGACCGGGGCGACCGCTTGGCCGGTTCCGGGGCACAGCGCCCTGATCCGGGCGGCCTCGCGGCCGCCCGGCCATTCGCGGGAGAATGCCCTCTTTCGGTCCTGCGGGGCAATCGATATGTTCTCACGACTTGATCAGGAAAACTCATGACCGTCGAGATCGTCCCGGGCCGTCTCTCGGTGCCCTCGCTCTCAGCGCTCGCCGCTTTCGAGGCGGCGGCGCGCCATGGCAGCTTCACCCGCGCCGCCGAGGAGCTGAGCCTGACCCAGGGCGCGGTCAGCCGGCAGATCGCGCTGCTGGAGCAGACCCTCGGGCTCCAGCTGTTCGAGCGTGTGCGCAAGCGCGTCGGCCTCACCGCGGCCGGCGCCGCCTATGCCGAGGAGGTGCGCGACGGGCTCTCGCGCCTGGCGGCGGCGACGCTCTCGGCCATGGCCTTTCGCGGCACCGGCGGCCTGCTCAATCTCGCCAGCCTGCCGACCTTCGGCACGCGCTGGCTGATCCCGCGCCTGCCGCGCTTCACCGAGGCGCATCCCGGCATCACCATCAACTTCTCGACGCGGCTGGTGCCGTTCGATTTCGCCCATGACGAGGCCGACGCCGCCATCCATTTCGGCCATCCGGTCTGGCCGGGCGCGCGGCTGCACCGGCTGATGGGCGAGGAGGTCGTGCCGGTCGCCGCGCCGGCGCTGCTCGCCCGCGCCGGCATCGCCGAACCGGCCGACCTGCTGCGCCTGCCGCTGCTGCAGCAGTCGACGCGGCCGCGCGCCTGGGCGAGCTGGCTCGAGCAGCAGGGGCTCTCGCGCGACAAGCTGGTGATGGGCCCGCGCTTCGAGCAGTTCGCCATGGTCTCGCAGGCCGCGGTCGCCGGGCTCGGCGTCGCCATCGTGCCGCGCTTCCTGATCGAGGAGGAGTTGCGCAGCGGCGCGCTGGCCGTCGCGGTCGATCGCCCGGCCCGCGGCCCGGAGGGCTATTACCTCGTCTATCCCGAGGCGAAGGCGACGCTGCCGGCGGTCGTCGCCTTTCGCGACTGGCTGCTCGGCGAGTGCGAGGGGATGAGCTGACGATGCGTGCCGCTTGTCCGGGAGTTCGCTGGGCATAGGCGCTGGGTCGATGCCCCGATGGTCGCGGACGGACCGCAGCGGCAGCGGTCGCGCCCGATCGACGACGTCGTGGTCATGGGTTCCGGGCTCGCCGCTGCGCGGCGCCCCGGAATGACGGCGCGACAGGCTGAAAGACCGCCTGTCGATCCGGCAGGGGACGCAACGCGCGTGATGCACGCCGCTCGCCGTAATGCCCGCCGCTCGGCAGGCCGCATCACGCCCCGGAACCACCGCCGTCATTCCGGGTCGGGCCGAAGGCCCGAGCCCGGAACCCATGACCACGCGGCCGCTCCAGCCCCCACGCCGGGTGACACCCCGCCGCCGGCCGCCCTCACTTCGCCCCGGACCAACCCCGTCATTCCGGGGCGGGCCGAAGGCCCGAGCACGGAACCCATGACCACGCCGCCGCTCCAGCCGACACGCCGGGCGACACCCCGCTCCCGACCGACCCCACACTTGCCCAAGCGCCCCTCTCGACAAGCGCCTGCGCAGCCGTCATTCATGCGCAAAGGTCACGAACCCTGCTCCGCGAAGGTCAGCCATGCCCATGGTTTCGGATACCGCCGACGTCGTCATCGTGGGAGGGGCCGCGATCGGCTCGTCCGTGGCCTGCCATCTCGCCGCCGATCCCGGCTTTCGCGGCAAGGTGATCGTGATCGAGAAGGATCCGACCTACCGGCTCTCGGCCTCGGCGCTCTCGGCCGCCTCGATCCGCCAGCAGTTCTCCAGCCCGGTCAATATCCGCATCTCGCTCTTCGGCATCGAGTTCCTGCGCCGGATCGGCAGCCATCTCGCGGTCGCGGGCGAGGCGCCGTCGATCGACCTGCACGAGGGCGGCTATCTCTATGTCGCCTCCGAGGCCGGGCGGCAGATCATCGAGGATAATCAAAGGCTTCAGCAGCAGGAGGGCGCCGATGTCGCGCTTTATGCTGCAGCGATGCTGCGCAGCAAATTCGGCTGGCTGAACACCGAGGACCTCGCCTGCGGCAGCTATGGCGTCAGCGGCGAGGGCTGGTTCGACGGCTGGGCCCTGCTCCAGGCCTTCCGCAGGAAGGCCCGCTCGCTCGGCGTCGAATACCGCCAGGGCGAGGTCGCGGCCTATGTTGTCGAGGGCGGGCGCGTCACCGGCGTCGAACTCGCCGACGGCTCCCGCATCGCCTGCGCCGCCGCGGTCAACGCCTCCGGAACGCATGGCGCCCGGCTCGCCGCCACCGCCGGCGTCGCGATCCCGGTCCGCTCGATGAAGCGCTATGTCTACAGCTTCACCTGCAAGGGCGCGGTCGAGAACTGCCCGCTGCTGATCGACACCTCCGGCGCCTATGTCCGGCCTGAAGGGCAGCGCGGCGCCGACGGGCAGATGTTCATCTGCGGCGCCTCGCCGCCGGCCGCGCTCGACCGCGAATGGATCGAGACCGACCCGGATGTCGAGGATGTCGACTGGTCCTTCTTCGAGGAGCATGTCTGGGCGCCGCTCGCCCATCGCGTCCCGGCCTTCGAAGCGATCCGCCCCGGCCGCGCCTGGGCCGGCCCCTACGACATGAACGGGCTGGACGGCAACGCCATCCTCGGCCCGGCGGTCGGCGTGCCCAATCTCTACCTCGCCAACGGCTTCTCCGGCCATGGTTTGCAGCAGTCGCCGGCGGTCGGGCGCGGCCTGGCCGAGCACATCGCGCATGGCCGCTATCTCAGCCTCGATCTCGCCGATCTCGGCCATGCGCGTATCGTCGCCGGAAGGCCGCTGACGGAAGCCAACATCATCTGAGCCGCGAGCCGGCCGCGCGGAGGAGACGGACATGATCGACAAGGGCTTCG
Organism: Allobosea sp. TWI1241; assembly: GCF_039673065.1. Lineage (NCBI taxonomy): Bacteria > Pseudomonadati > Pseudomonadota > Alphaproteobacteria > Hyphomicrobiales > Alloboseaceae > Allobosea > Allobosea sp. TWI1241. Next base: position 49,654 of record NZ_JBDJKW010000008.1, read on the forward strand.
TCACCACCATGGCGCGCTACAACGCCTGGCAGAACGAGAACCTCTACGGCGCCGCGGCCACGCTCGACGATGCGGCGCGCCGGCAGGAGCGCGGCGCCTTCTTCGGCTCGATCCACGGCACCTTCTGCCATCTGCTCTGGGCCGACCGCATGTGGCTGTCGCGCTTCGCCGGCACGCCGAAGCCGACCGTGCCGGGCAGCGACTCGGCCCGGATGATCGCAGGCTGGGACGAGCTCGCCGCCGAGCGCCTCTTGACCGACCGCGCCATCGCCGACTGGGCGCAAGGCGTGGACCCGGCCTGGCTGGCCGGCGATTTCAGCTGGGTCTCAGGCATCTCGCGCCGCGAGCTGACGCGCCCCGCAGCCCAGCTCGTCATGCATTTCTTCAACCACCAGACGCATCATCGCGGCCAGGTCCACGCCATGCTGACCGCGGCCGGCGCCAGGCCCGGCGACACCGACCTGATGCTGATCGACCTGCGCGCCTGAGCGCGCTCACCCCGGCTCGCCGGCGCTGGCCAGCACGCCGCGCCCGACCTCGGCCAGCAGTGCGCCCAGTGCCTCGAAATCGCGACGCCGCGCCGAGGTGCGCCGCCAGACCAGCCCGATCGCCCGGCTCGGCGCCGGCTCGCCCAGCCGCGAGACCCTGACCGGCAATCCGGGCCGGATCTCGACCGGCAGCGCCATGGCCGGCAGCAGCGTCGCGCCGAAGCCGTTCGCCACCATCTGCACGATCGTCGACAGGCTGGACGCCCCGTATTGCCGCCGCGTGGCCGGACTGGCCACGCTGCAGAAGCTCAGCGCCTGGTCGCGCAGGCAATGCCCCTCCTCGAGCAGCAGCAGGTTCTCCTGCGAGAGCGCGGTCTCCGGCGTCAGCGCCGGCCCGGTCGCCGGTGCGCCGGCCGGCAGCACCAGCAGGAACGGATCGTCGAACAGATGCAGGCTCTCCAGCCCGGCGCGGTCGACCGGCAGCGAGAGCAGCGCCACGTCGAGCCGGCCGGCCGCGAGATCCTCCAGCAGCGTCGCCGTCTGCGTCTCGCGCAGGCCGAGCGCCAGCGCCGGATGGCGCGCCTGCAGCAAAGGCAGCGCCGCCGGCAGCAGATAGGGCGCGATCGAGGGGATCACCCCCAGCTCCAGCCGCCCGCTCAGCGTCTCGGAGCGCTGGCGCGCATGCTCGGCCAGGTCCTGCACCTCCATCAGGATGCGCCCCGCCCGCGCCGCGATCTCGGCGCCGGGCTCGGTCAGCGCCACGGCGTTGCGCCGTCGCTCGACCAGCTGGATGCCGAGGCGCGCCTCCAGCTCCTGCACCTGCACCGACAGCGCCGGCTGGCTGACGCCGCATTCGCGCGCGGCCCGGCCGAAATGGCGGTGGCGTGCCACCGCCGCGAAAAAGCGCAGCTGCTTCAGGGTGATCATATCGATAATGTAAACCTATCGTAGCGCCGTGAAAACGGTATTGGACATGATCGTCCAAACGTCATCTTGTTTTCTCCAATTCCAGCCAGGCTGGCCGCCCGCCGGCCGGCCGGCTCACGCATCTTGTTAAGGAGGACGCGATGTCGAAGACCCCGACGATGACCACGAGCGCGGGAGCGCCCGTTCCCGACAACCAGAACTCGGTCTCGGCCGGCCCGCGCGGTCCGCTGCTGCTGCAGGACTACCAGCTGATCGAGAAGCTGGCCCACCAGAACCGCGAGCGCATTCCCGAGCGCGTCGTCCACGCGAAGGGCTGGGGCGCGCACGGCACGCTGACCATCACCGGCGACATCTCGAAGTACACCAGCGCCAAGGTGCTGCAGCCGGGCGCCGAGACCCCGCTGATCCTGCGCTTCTCGACGGTCGCCGGCGAGCTGGGCGCCGCCGATGCCGAGCGCGACGTGCGCGGCTTCGCCATCAAGTTCTACACGCCCGACGGCAACTGGGACTTGGTCGGCAACAACACGCCGGTGTTCTTCGTGCGCGACCCGGTGAAGTTCCCCGACTTCATCCACACCCAGAAGCGCCACCCCAAGACCAATATGCGCTCGCCCACCGCGATGTGGGACTTCTGGTCGCTCTCGCCCGAGAGCCTGCACCAGGTCACCATCCTGATGTCGGATCGCGGCCTGCCGGTCGCGCCGATGTTCATGAACGGCTACGGCTCGCACACCTATTCGCTGTGGAACGAGGCGGGTGAGCGCTACTGGGTGAAGTTCCACTTCAAGACCATGCAGGGCCACCGCCACTACACCAACGAGCAGGCCGAGCAGGTCATCGGCCGCACCCGCGAGAGCTACCAGGAGGAGCTCTACGGCACGATCGAGCGCGGCGAGTTCCCGAAGTGGAAGGTCCAGGTCCAGATCATGCCCGAGCTGGACGCCGAGAAGACCGCCTACAACCCGTTCGACCTGACCAAGGTCTGGCCGCATGCCGACTATCCGCCGATCGACATCGGCGTGCTGGAGCTGAACCGCAATCCGGAGAACTATTTCGCCGAGATCGAGCAGCTCGCCTTCTCGCCCTCGAACATCGTGCCCGGCATCGGCTTCTCGCCCGACAAGATGCTGCAGGGCCGGATCTTCTCCTATGCCGACGCCCATCGCTACCGGCTCGGCACGCATTACGAGACGATCCCGGTCAACCAGCCGAAATGCCCGTTCCATCACTATCACCGCGACGGGCAGATGAACGTCTATGGCGGCATCCGCACCGGCAATCCCGACGCCTATTACGAGCCGAACTCCTTCGGCGGCCCGGTCCAGGCTCCTGCCGCCAAGGAGCCGCCGCTGCGGCTTTCGGGCGATGCCGACCGCTACGACCACCGCGTCGGCAATGACGACTATTCGCAGCCGCGCGCTTTGTTCGAACTCTTCGATCCCGCCCAGCGCGAGCGCCTGTTCTCCAACATCGCGGCCGCGATGGGCGGCATCCCGCAGCACATCGAGGAGCGCCAGCTGGCGCATTTCGACAAGGTCCATCCCGACTACGGCAACGGCGTGCGCCGCGCGCTGGCCCGGGCCGACGGGCGCGAGCGTCCGGCGATCTCGGTGACGCCGAACACCCCGCAGAGCGCCGCCGAGTGAGGCGCGTCCTCGGCTGACGCATCAGGCCGCGGCGCAAGCCGCGGCCTTTTTCATGCGCGGTCGTCGCCCGTGCTCGCCCCGCCGGCCGCGCCGGCTATACTCCGCCGCACCAGCCGCCGCAGGAGCCTTGCCGATGACCGACCGGACCGACGCCGAAGCCCGCATCACCGCCTGGCTGGGCGAGCGCCGCGAGGCGATGATCGCCCTGCTGCGCGAACTGGTCGACACCGATTCCGGCTCGCACGACAAGGCGGGCGTCGACCGCGCCGGCGCCGTGCTCGCCCGCTTCCACGAGGCCAACGGGCTCGCCGTCGAGGTGATGCCCGACACCCGCTATGGCGACGCGATCCGCGCCACTTTGGCCAGCGAGAGCGCCAACGACCGCCGGCCGGTGCTGCTGCTCGGCCATCGCGACACCGTCTTCCCCCAAGGCGAGCCACAGCGCCGCCCCTTCACCATCCGCGAGGACCGCGCCTACGGGCCGGGCGTCGCCGACATGAAGGGCGGGCTCGTCATCGAGGCCTTCGTCGCCGCCGCCTTCGCCGCATGCGGCGGGCTCGACGCGCCGCTGGTCATGCTCACCACCAGCGACGAGGAGATCGGCTCGCCCTTCTCGCGCCCGCTGATCGAGGCCGCCGCCCGCGAGGCGCGCTGCGTGTTCAACGCCGAGCCGAGCCGCCTGCCGGTCGGCAGCGAATTCGGCCGAGACCGGCGCCAGTCGATCACCAGCGGTCGCAAGGGCGGCGTGTTCATGCGCGCCCAGTTCACCGGCCGCCCGGCCCATTCCGGCGTCAACTACGAGAAGGGCGCCTCGGCGATCGTCGATCTCGGCCACAAGATCCCGCGCCTGCAGGGGCTGACCGATCTCGACGCCGGCATCACCGTCAATGTCGGGCTGATCGGCGGTGGCCAGACCGTCAACACCATCGCGCCCGACGCCTGGTGCGAGATCGACCTGCGCTACCGCACGCCGACGCAGCGGGCGCAGATGATCGAGGCGATCCGCGCCATCGTCGAGACGCCCGCGGTCGCCGGCACCACGGCCGCGCTCACCGTCAAGGGCGAGTTCGTGCCGCTGGAGCAGACGCCGGACTCGCTGGTGCTCTACGACATCTACCGCGAGGCCGCCGCCGGCTTCGGCATCGCGGTCACGGCGGAATACACCGGCGGCTGCGCCGATTCCGGCTTCACCGCCGCCCAGGGCTGCCCGACCCTGTGCAGCGTCGGGCCGGTCGGCGGCATGGCCCACACGCCCGACGAGTTCCTCGAGCTCGAGAGCCTCGTCCCGGCGGCGCAGACGCTGGCACTCGCCGTGATGCGCGTCGCCGCCCGCGTCGACTGAGGCCAGCGGGCGCTCCGCGCAGGGTCTGGCGCCTCGCGCGGCAAGGCACCGCCTGCGCGGCAAATCACCGCCCGCGCGGGAAGTCACCGCCTCGCACGGCGAGGCGCTGCCCGCGCGCGGCTCACCGCCTGCTCGGCAAGTCACCGCATGGGCGGCAAGGCACCGCCCGCGCGACGGCTCGCCGCCCGCACGATCGCCGCCGTCACGGTCTCGGCCCCTCCTGACCGGCCGGGGGCGCGGCCGCCACGCACGCCAATGCGTCCCGCCCGGCCAGCGGCCCAGCCGCCGCGCAGGCCGATGCGGCCCGCCCGGCCGGGTGGCGGCGGGGCGGGGGAGAGAGCACGGGGCTGGCGGAGCGCCGCGAGGCGCCAGATCGACAATCCGCTTCCATTGAGCCAGGAAGCGGCGCGGAAGGATTGAGCCACCTTCCGCACGCCCCGTGGCGCTCCGCCTTCGGCGATTTCGGACTCCGGGCCGCGCGTCCCGGCCGGGCCGCCTCGATGCCGTGGCTCCCGCGACGCCAGGTCGGCTCTTCGCCTCGTCGCGTCCCGTTTCACCACGGCGCCGGACGGCGCGGCACTCTAGCGAGCTCCTCGCGCAGGGGCCGTATTACCCCCAGGGCGGTTCCCGAAGCCTCCCGGGAGCGGGGCGTAACCCCCGCCCGCAGGCGCCGACCCCCACCCAGCCTCTGGCATACCTCCGGACGGCCGCCCCGTTTGGGTGATGGGCGAGGGGAGTATGCGGGAGGTCGGGGCGGTGGGGATAAGATTGCCGTCAAAAAGCCGCGCATGACATCGCTCAAAACGCTCTCTACAACACTCAGTAAGAGCATTAGAGATATTGAAAAGCTCGGTGTTGGTGATTCTAACCAACAGCACGGGTCATGCGATTGATTGTTCGCTGCGCTGGGGAGACGACATGGCCGACGAACTTGGTGAGATTCTAAAGTCAATTGACGAACTTGCAACGCGAGCCAAGCTGTCGCGTCAGCGGGCATTTGCAGCGTGGTATGCTATCAATTTCCGCGATCTTGATGAGGATGACGCTCTCGAAGCAGCAGCTGCTGATGGCGGGAACGATCAGGGCATCGATTTAATTTTTGCCGATGACGCAAGCGAGCAGATCGTTGTCATTCAAGCCTACTGTCCGGAGCGAATGGACAAGGCCACACCAAAGAACAAATGGGATGCTCTTGTCGCCTGCTTAGCCTTTGTACAGCATCCTGAAGCTTTAGCGCAGGCGGGGCGTCCTGACTTAGCGGAGATGGTCGGAGATCTTACGCGCGAGAATCCTAATTATGATGTTAGTCTCTCTTTAATATCATTAGGTAAATCAAGCGAACAGATTTTTAAATCTGTAGCAACTCATCAGAAAAGCGCGCCTAAAAATGTCGTATATTCGTGGCATCCACAAGAGGTGATAGTCGAAAGCTACCGGGCGCTCGTGGAGTCTTCTGAAGGTGTGGCCGAGGACAGTCTTAATTTTACTGGCGGCTACCTTAAGGACGAAGGTGATTATGGGCGAGCATGGTTAGGCTCTGTCAGCGCAAAAGAGCTCATCAGGCTGCATGGCGAGCATGGCACTAAGCTGTATGCGGGAAACATCCGTCTCTTTCTCGGAGCTCGGAAGGGTGGCATCAATGAGCAGATCATTGCTACGGCCAAGGATGCCCCAGGTAATTTCTGGGCGCTGAATAACGGAATAACGATTGTCGCTGACCATGCTGATGAAATTGATGCGGGAAGCACCTCTTTGAAGCTGAAGCGTTTCAGCATTGTCAATGGATGCCAGACAACAAACAGCCTCGTACGCGCCGGATCAGAATCGGCCAAGGTTTTGGCTCGAGTGATTGCTGCAAAATCAAATTTGCGAAATGATATTGTCAGATTTAATAACTCCCAGAATGCAATCAAAATCTGGACAGTTAGGGCGGCCGACAAAACACAGCAAAATCTGCAGCGCCAATTTAAGAAATTTGGAATCGAATATGCCCCTAGGCAGGACGGCGCGAGGAAGAGGACGGGCAAGGACACTATCGAGCTGGATAGATTGGCTCAATACATCGCATCTTCTGATAAAGAATTTCTTATCCAAGCTATTGATAATAAGGGAGAGTTGTTTGACCAGCCGTATCAAAAACTATTCCCAAAAGACATAAGCGAACGCCGAGTATATTTAGCGTGGCTTTCCGGTCTTGCCTCCGATGCGGAGCGTAAGAAGCTTTTGGAGAAAATCGGGGATACTTCAAGTGGTTTGCTGACCGTGACGTCTGGATTTTGGATTGTATATACATCCTTCATTTTGATGAAAAAATTCAGCGACTTAGACTCTGGAATAATAACTCTTGATAAGATGAAAAATCAGTCATTCCAGAATTCAATAAATAAATATGCTGCTAAAGCAACGGAGATTTTCTTTGATGCGGCGATTGATACTTACGATCGTTCCGAATATGGTTCTGTAAAAGCGACACTTAGATCCACAAAATTTCTTGGAAAAATGGATTCTAAAATTGCAATGCGCGTCGCAAAATTAAAGGCAAAAGAGTTGCCAAATTTAGTGGATGTTTGTAAGTCCATTAAAGTTTAGTTTTATTTTCTAAAAAAGGGTGCGGCGCGCAATTGCCGCATCCTTTCCTTTATAGCGTTGGCCTTGTTTGCCGAGTGTCAGCCCTGTTGACTCTGTGTTGAATTTTCAACTTAAACTGCATTGCAACAGTCACTCCGCCGCCTGCGCCCCAGTCCCCTTCAACGGCCTTCTCTCCAGCACCTCGCGCAGGAAGCGCGCGGTGTGGCCCTTGCCGATCCGCACCACGTCTTCCGGCGTGCCCTGGGCCACGACCTCGCCGCCGCCGTCGCCGCCTTCGGGGCCCATGTCGATGATCCAGTCGGCGGTCTTGATCACTTCGAGGTTGTGCTCGATGACCACCACCGAATTGCCCTGCTCGACCAGCTCGTGCAGCACCTCCATCAGCTTGGCGACGTCGTGGAAGTGCAGGCCGGTGGTCGGCTCGTCGAGGATGTAGAGGGTGCGGCCGGTGGCGCGCTTGGAGAGCTCCTTGGAGAGCTTGACGCGCTGCGCCTCGCCGCCCGACAGGGTGGTGGCCTGCTGGCCGACCTTGACGTAGTCGAGCCCGACGCGCGCCAGCGTCACCATCTTCTCGCGGATCGAGGGCACGGCCTTGAACAGCTCCTTGGCCTCCTCCACCGTCATGTCGAGCACGTCGGCGATCGAGCGGTCGCGATACTTCACCTCGAGCGTCTCGCGGTCGTAGCGCTTGCCCTTGCAGACGTCGCAGGTGACGTAGACGTCCGGCAGGAAGTGCATCTCGATCTTGATGACGCCGTCGCCCTGGCAGGCCTCGCAGCGGCCGCCCTTCACGTTGAAGCTGAACCGGCCGGCCTGGTAGCCGCGCGCCTTCGCCTCCGGCAGGCCGGCGAACCAGTCGCGGATCGGGGTGAAGGCGCCGGTATAGGTCGCCGGGTTGGAGCGCGGCGTGCGGCCGATCGGCGACTGGTCGATGTCGATGACCTTGTCGAGATGCTCCAGCCCCTCGATGCGCTCATGCGGCGCCGGCTGGGCGATGGCGCCGTTCAGCTTGCGCGCGATCGCCTTGTAGAGCGTGTCGATCACCAGCGTCGACTTGCCGCCGCCGGAGACACCCGTGATGCAGGTGAACAGGCCGAGCGGAATGTCGACCGTGACGTCCTTGAGGTTGTTGCCGCGCGCGCCGACGATCTTCAGGCTCCGGCCCTTCTGCGGCTTGCGGCGCCGCGGCGGCACCGGCACGCTGAGCGCGCCGGTGAGATATTGCCCGGTGAGCGAGTTCGGATCGGCCAGGATGTCCTCCGGCCGGCCCTGCGAGACGATTTCGCCGCCATGGATGCCGGCGCCGGGGCCGACATCGACGACATAGTCGGCGGTGAGGATCGCGTCCTCGTCATGCTCGACCACGATCACCGTGTTGCCGAGATCGCGCAGCCGGCGCAGCGTGCCGAGCAGGCGCTCATTGTCGCGCTGGTGCAGGCCGATCGACGGCTCGTCCAGCACGTAGAGCACGCCGGTCAGCCCCGAGCCGATCTGGCTGGCGAGGCGAATGCGCTGGCTCTCGCCGCCCGACAGCGTGCCCGAGGCGCGGGCGAGGGTGAGATATTCCAGCCCGACATCGAGCAGGAAGCTCAGCCGGTCGCGGATCTCCTTGAGGATGCGCGGGGCGATCTCGTTCTGCTTCGCCGAAAGCCGCGAGGGCAGGGCGCTGACCCAGTCGAGCGCATCGCGCACCGAAAGCCGCGAGACCTCGCCGATATGGCGCCCGTCGATCTTCACCGCCAGCGCCTCGGGCTTGAGGCGGTAGCCGTTACAGGCGGCGCAGGGCGTCTCCGACATGAAGCGCCCGATCTCCTCGCGCGCCCAGTCGCTCTCCGTCTCCTTCCAGCGCCGCTCCATATTGGTGATGACGCCCTCGAAGGGCTTCTTCACCTCATAGGCGCGCAGGCCGTCATTATAGGCCATGCGCACCGCTTCGGTGCCGGTGCCGTAGAGGATGGCGTCGCGCGCCTGCTGCGGCAGCTCCGACCAGGGCTTGGTCATCGAGAAGCCGAAATGACGGGCCAGCGCCTCGAGCGTCTGGCCGTAATAGGGCGAGGTCGACTTGGCCCAGGGCGCGATCGCCCCCTTCTTCAGCGTCAGCGAGGCGTCCGGCACGATCATGCCGGGGTCGATGCGCATCTCGTGGCCGAGCCCGTCGCAGGTCGGGCAGGCGCCGAACGGGTTGTTGAACGAGAACAGCCGCGGCTCGATCTCGGGAATGGTGAAGCCGGAGACCGGGCAGGCGAATTTCGAGGAGAAGGTGACGCGCCGCGGCTCGCCGTTCTCCTCCTTTTCGTCGGCATATTCGAACACCGCGATGCCGTCGGCGAGGTCGAGCGCCTGCTCGAGCGAATCCGCCAGCCGCGCCCCGAGATCGGGCCGGATCACGATGCGGTCCACCACCACGTCGATGTCGTGCTTGAACTTCTTGTCGAGCGAGGGCGCGTCCGGGATCTCGTAGAAGGCGCCGTTGACCTTGACGCGCTGGAAGCCGCGCTTCAGCCAGTCGGCCATCTCCTTGCGGAACTCGCCCTTGCGGCCGCGCACCACCGGCGCCAGCAGATAGCCGCGCGTCTTCTCCGGCAGGGCCACCAGCCGGTCGACCATCTGCGAGACGGTCTGGCTCTCGATCGGCAGGCCGGTCGCCGGCGAATAGGGGATGCCGGCGCGGGCCCAGAGCAGGCGCATATAGTCGTGGATCTCGGTGACGGTGCCGACCGTCGAGCGCGGGTTCTTCGAGGTGGTCTTCTGCTCGATCGAGATCGCCGGCGAGAGCCCGTCGATCTGGTCGACATCGGGCTTCTGCATCATCTCGAGGAACTGGCGGGCATAGGCCGACAGGCTCTCGACATAGCGGCGCTGGCCCTCGGCATAGATCGTGTCGAAGGCGAGCGAGGACTTGCCCGAGCCCGACAGGCCGGTGAACACCACCAGCTTGTCGCGCGGAATGGCGAGGTCGACATTCTTGAGGTTGTGCTCGCGCGCCCCGCGCACCGAGATCATCCGCGCATGCGCCTCCGCCGCCAGGTTCGCGCCGGCCTTGGCGTCGAACAGCGCCTCCAGCGACGCCGCCTGCTCGGCCAGCGTCGCCTTGGCGGCCGCGGGCTTGGCAGCGGACGGCTTGGCGGTCGCGGTCTTGGCAGTCTTTGTGCTGGCAGTCTTCGCCTTGGCGCTCGTCGTGCTGGCGGCAGGAGCCTTGCCGTCCGTCGCGGCGGAGCTTTGAGTCTTGCGGGCCATGTCGGGATCCGGTTGGGGGCAGCCGTAGAGATAGGGCAAAAGCCGTTCCGTGCCAGATCGGGCCGGCGGCGGGCGGGCATGACTAGCACGCAGGCGGCGATGTTGCCGCATTGTTCCTGCCGGCTGTCCTGACAAAGATTGTCAGCAGCGCGTCAGGGGCGGGACGAGCCCCCGCCCGAGCCGGCATGCCGCGGGCGCGGGCCGCCGCAACGACAAAGGGCGCCGCTCGCGCGGCGCCCTCGTCATCATCGGGGTGCGGAACCCCTCAGTTCAGCGGCACGCCCGCCGGGCGCTGCTCGCTTGCGGCGGCGAACTCGCCCAGCATCAGCCCGGCCGGGCCGACGGTGAGCGGCACGGTCTCGCCGTCCCGGATCGCGCCGGCGAGCAGCAGCTCGGCCAGCGGGTCCTGCACCGACTTCTGGATCACGCGCTTCAGCGGGCGCGCGCCATAGGACGGGTCGTAGCCCTTCTCGGCCAGCCAGTCGCGCGCCTCGGGCGAGAGGTCGAGCGCGATCTTGCGGTCGACCAGCAGGCGGCCGAGGCGGGCCATCTGGATGTCGACGATGGCGCCCATATCCGACCGCCGCAGGCGATGGAACAGGATGATGTCGTCGATCCGGTTGAGGAACTCCGGCCGGAAGGCGTGGCGGACCACGCCCATGACCTCGTCGCGCACGGCCTCCGAATCCTCGCCCTCGGGCTGGTTCACCAGATACTCCGAACCGAGATTCGAGGTCATGATGATCAGCACGTTGCGGAAGTCGACCGTGCGGCCCTGGCCGTCGGTGAGCCGCCCGTCGTCGAGCACCTGCAGCAGGACGTTGAACACGTCCGGATGCGCCTTCTCGACCTCGTCGAACAGCACGACCTGATAGGGCCGGCGCCGCACGGCTTCGGTCAGGGCACCGCCCTCCTCATAGCCGACATAGCCGGGAGGCGCGCCGATCAGCCGGGAGACCGAGTGCTTCTCCATGTATTCCGACATGTCGAGCCGGACCATCGCCGTCTCGTCGTCGAACAGGAAGGCGGCGAGCGCCTTGGTCAGCTCGGTCTTGCCGACGCCGGTGGGCCCGAGGAACATGAAGGAGCCGATCGGACGGTTCGGGTCCTGCAGGCCGGCGCGGGCGCGCCGCACCGCCTTGGACACCGCCTCGACCGCCTCCTTCTGGCCGACGACGCGGGCGCCGAGCGTCTGCTCCATCTGCAGCAGCTTCTCCTTCTCGCCCTCCAGCATCTTGTCGACCGGCACGCCGGTCCAGCGCGAGACCACCGCCGCGACATGGTCGGGCGTCACCGCCTCCTCGACCATGCCGGACTGGCCGCCATTGGCCTCGATCTCGGCGAGCTGCTTCTCCAACTGCGGGATCTCGCCATAGGCCAGCTCGCCGGCGCGCTGGTACTCGCCCTTGCGCTGCGCCTGGGCCAGTTCGTTGCGGGCATTGTCGAGCCGGGTCTTGATCTCCGCCGCCTGGCCGAGCTTGTCCTTCTCGGCCTTCCAGGTCGCGGTGATCGCGGCCGAGCGGGTCTCGAGCTCGCCGAGCTCGCCTTCGAGGCGCCGCAGCCGCTCCTTCGAGCCGGCGTCGCTCTCCTTCTTGAGCGCCTCCTGCTCGATCTTCAGCCGGACGATCTCGCGGTCGATCGAGTCGAGCTCCTCGGGCTTGGAATCGACCTGCATGCGCAGGCGCGCCGAGGCCTCGTCGACCAGGTCGATCGCCTTGTCGGGCAGGAAGCGATCGGTGATGTAGCGGTTCGACAGGGTCGCGGCCGAGACCAGCGCCGAATCCGTGATGCGGACGCGGTGGTGCTGCTCGTACTTCTCCTTGAGGCCGCGCAGGATCGAGATCGTGTCCTCGACCGTCGGCTCCTCGACGAAGACCGGCTGGAAGCGCCGGGCCAGCGCCGCGTCCTTCTCGACATATTTGCGGTACTCGTCGAGCGTGGTCGCGCCGACGCAGTGCAGTTCGCCGCGCGCCAGCGCCGGCTTCAGCAGGTTGGAGGCGTCCATCGCGCCGTCGGTCTTGCCGGCGCCAACGAGCGTGTGCATCTCGTCGATGAACAGGATGACGCCGCCGGCCGCGGCCGAGACCTCGGACAAAACCGCCTTCAGCCGCTCCTCGAACTCGCCGCGATATTTCGCGCCGGCGATCAGCGAGCCCATGTCGAGGGCGAGCAGCTCCTTGTCCTTCAGGCTTTCGGGCACGTCGCCATTGACGATGCGCAGCGCCAGCCCCTCGGCGATGGCGGTCTTGCCGACGCCGGGCTCGCCGATCAGCACGGGATTGTTCTTGGTGCGCCGGCTCAGCACCTGGATGGTGCGGCGGATCTCCTCGTCGCGGCCGATCACCGGGTCGAGCTTGCCCTCGCGGGCCGCCGCGGTGAGGTCGCGGGCGTATTTCTTCAGCGCGTCATAGCCCTGCTCGGCCGAGGCTGAGTCGGCGGTGCGGCCCTTGCGGATCGCTTCGATCGCGGCGTTGAGGCCCTGCGGCGTCACGCCGGCGGCGGCCAGCGCCTTGCCGGCCTCGTTGTCCTTCTCGATCGCCAGCGCCAGCAAAAGCCGCTCGACCGTGACAAAGCTGTCGCCGGCCTTGTCGGCCGCCTTCTCGGCGGTGTCGAAGACGCGCGCCAGGGCCGGCGTCAGATGCAGGCCGCCGGCGCCGCCGCCGCTGACCTTGGGCTGCTTGGCGAGCGCGGCCTCGACCGACTGGCGCGCCAGCCGCGACTGGCCGCCCGAGCGGTCGATCAGACCGGCGGCCATGCCCTCCTGATCGTCGAGCAGCGCCTTGAGCAGGTGCTCCGGCGTGAACTGCTGATGGCCCTCGCGCATCGCGATGGTCTGCGCCGCCTGGAGGAAGCCCTTGGCCCGGTCCGTGTACTTCTCGATGTTCATCTGTATCGCTCTCCGCCCGCCGGTCGCGCCCCGTAGCGGCGGATCCGGCTGCCCTTTCGTCAGGATGGGGCCCCCTGAGGCGACCCCTCGGGCCAGAGATAGGTGTTGCTTTCCCGCAACGGAAGGGGTGAGGGCCCGGGAGTCACGTTGACGCGGCTGCGGCATCCTGTCCAGCATCGCGCCATGGTCGGGACGAAGCGGCAGCAGGCGATTCGCAAGGCGCTCCGGGCGCTGGCGCCGGGCATCCCCTTCGGTGATGCCGAGGCGGTGCTGACGCTGGCAGGCCGCCCGGCGATGAAGGCGCTGCCGCCGGGCACCGCGCTCTGGCTGGCGCTGGCCAGCCATGTCCGCCACGTGCACACCGATTACGACCAGCTGCTCGCCGAGGGCTATGAGCGCGACGCCGCCCGCTTCTTCGTGGCCGAGCCGAGCGACGACGTGCTCGCCGGCTGGGGCTGCCAGCGCTCGGTGCTCGACGGCGAGATGCTGGAGGAGGGCGCGCCCGGCGCGTGACCGGGGCGCGCGCCCATGGCAGGGTGCGCCGCTTTCGCAGACGGGAACGGTCGGTCCATGCGCGTCATGTCGCTCTATCGCTATCCGGTGAAGGGGCTCTCGCCCGAGCGGCGCGAGGCCTTCGCCCTGCCGGAGGGCGGCCATGTGCCGGGCGACCGGCTCTTCGCCATCGAGAACGGCCCTTCGGGCTTCGACCAGGCCGCGCCGGTGCACCAGCCGAAGATCAAGTACCTGATGCTGATGCGCAATGCGGCGCTGGCCCGGCTGCGCACGCGCTATGACGACGCTTCGGGCACGCTCGTGGTCGGTCATGAGGGCGTGGAGGAGCGCTTCGACCTCGCCAGCGAGGCGGGGCGCGCGGCGCTCGCCGCCTTCCTGGGCCGCGCCGTGCCGGAGGAGCTGCGGGGCCCGCCGCGCCTGCTGACGGCGCCGGCCGGCTACCGCTTCACCGATTCGCGCTCGGGCTTCGTCTCGCTGATCAACCTCGCCAGCGTCGCCGATCTGGCGCAGCGCATGGGCGCGCCGCTCGATCCGCTGCGCTTCCGCGGCAACGTCATGCTCGCCGACCTGCCGGCCTGGGGCGAGAACGAGCTCGTCGGCCGGCGGCTCGCCACCGGCTCAGGGCTGGTGCTCGAGGGCATCAAGCGCATCGAGCGCTGCGCCGCGACCAATGTCGACCCGGCGACCGGTGAGCGCGATCGCCAGATCCCCAAGGCGCTGATGCAGCTCTACGGCCATGTCGATTGCGGGCTCTACTGCCGCATCCTCGCCGCCGGCAGCCTCGCCGAGGGCGACGTGCTCAGCCCGGCCGACTGAGCCGGCGGCCATCGCCGCATCGCAGGTTTCCGCACAGCAAAAAGGGCCCGCGAGGGCCCTTTTCGATATCGTGTCCGATGAGAGCGCGACAGGCGCCCGGCGGATCACTCCGCCGGCGTCTCGCTCTCGGCGCCCAGCGCGTCCATGACCTCGCGCGGCGAGCGACGGCGGCGGGTGCGCTTCGGCTTCTCGCCGGCCTCGCCCTCGCTCTCGGCCTCGCCGGCCTGGGTGACAGGCTCGGCCTCGGCTTCCGGCGCCTCGCTGACCGCGATCGGCACGCGGGTCGGCATGGTCAGGAAGGCGGGCAGCGAGCCGGCGCCGTCCTGCTCGGTCTCGGCGGCCTGCGTCTCCTGGCGGCGGGCGGGACGCTCGCTGCGGGCCGGCCGCTCGCGACGCTCGCCGGCCGGCTGCGCCGGGGCGAGATCGGGCTGCTCGGCGCCGGGCTGGGCCTCGGGCCGCATCTGGTAGGGCTGCTGCTGCGGCTGGCCGCCATCCTGGCGCTCGAAGCGGCGCTCGCCGCGCTCGGCCCGCTCCGGCCGGTCGAAGCGGCGCGGGCCGCGCTCGCCCCGGTCCTGCTGGCGATCCTGCTGGCGGTCGAAATTGCGCTCGCGCCGGCCCTGCTGCTCGAAGCGTTGGCCGTTGGACTGGCCGCCTTCGCCGTCCTCGCCGCCGGCATGCTGGCCGTTGGGCTGCTGGTGCTGGCCCTGCTGGCCGCCATCCATCTCGTCGCCTTCCTCGCCGTCATCGTCGGGATCCTCGACGAAGGCGCGGTTGGGCTGGAAGCTGTGGCCGAACTGCTGGGACATCTGCTCCTGCGCCGCGAGCAGGATGCGGTAATAGTGCTCGGCGTGCTGGAAATAGTTCTCGGCCGCTACGGGATCGCCGGAAGACTGGGCGTCGCGTGCGAGCTGGAGATACTTTTCCGCGACGTGCTGGGCCGTGCCCCGCACCTTGACGTCGGGACCGTTGGATTCGTAGCTACGCTGCAGCGGGTTCGGAGATTTCCGGTTGCCGTTATTGTTGTTGTTATTGTTGTTGTTACGGCCGCGCATGCGCCGGTTCTGGCCTGGTCTCATTCGCGTCTGTCTCGCGTTCCGATTATTCGATGCAACCAGCGGGGCGACGTGCACAGGCACTCGCGCGACGGGTTGCGGCGTCGCGCTGCAGGATGGTGACCGGAAAGGGCTTCGAGCCGTTCGTGGTCTTCACACGCCTGTTCCAAAAACGGAGCTCTACCGGCTCCTCGTCCGCAGGCGATCACACGCGCTCGGACGCTCGGTCTTGCTTGTCGGTTACGTCGTTTCTGGCAGCAGTCCGAGGCGAGATCCTCAGCTCATCGGACCTGCCGGATATATGTGCTGACGACATCGTCTACAAGACAGTTCGTGCATAAACGCTTTCCGGCCGTCCTCCAAGCGAATTCGCAGGCGCAACCTGAGGCCGTCCACGCCGGATCGTCAGGCCGGCGATGAGAGGCCCGCATCGCGGAAGACCAGCGCCCGCTCATGGCCGCCGAGGTCGCGGCGGCTCTCGACATGGGCGAGGCCTTCCGCCGTCATCAGCGCCACGACGTCGCCGGCCTGGCCGGCGCCGATCTCGATCACGGCAAGCCCGCCGGGCGCGAGCAGGGCCGGCAGGCGCCGCGCCAGCAGGCGATAGGCGTCGAGCCCGTCGGTGCCGCCGTCGAGCGCCAGCAGCGGATCATGCTCGCGCACCGCCGCGTCGAGTCCGGCGATCTCGGGCGAGGGGATATAGGGCGGGTTCGAGAGGACGAGGTCGAATCGGCCGCTGACCGCCGTGTCCCAGTCGGAGTGCAGGAAGGTGGCCCGCGCGGCGACGCCGTTGCGCTCGGCGTTGCGCCGCGCGGTGGCGAGCGCGTCCTGCGAGAGATCGACGCCGGTGCCCTTCGCCTGCGGGAATTCGCTGAGCGCCGCGATCAGCAGGCAGCCCGTGCCGGTGCCGAGGTCGAGCAGGGCGAGCGGTTCGTCGCGTCGCGTCGCGAGATGGGCCAGGGCCGCCTCGATCAGCGTCTCGCTGTCGGGCCGCGGCTCCAGCGTGCCGGGCGAGAGCGCGAAGCTCAGGCCCCAGAACTCGCGCGCACCGAGCAGGCGCCAGAGCGGCACGCCTTCGCGCCGCCTGTCGAGCGCCTCGCGCAGGCGCGCCGCCGCCTCGGCGTCGAGCTGCGGGCCTTCGCCGGCGAGGTCCTCGATCAGGATGCGCGCCTCGAACACCGCCTCGCGGCTGCCGGCGCGGCGCAGCGCCAGCGCCAGCGCCTTGCGGGCCGACGCGGTTTCGCCGCCCTCGAAGAGGGCGGCGACGGGGTCGTCGGCGATGGGCGATGGCTCGGTCAAGCGTGTCCCGGCGCCGGCGCTCCGGCTTACGAGTTGCCCTGCATGCCCTGCTGGATGCAGGCCTTCATCTTCGTCCGCAACGCGGACTTGCGTTCCTTAGACCCACGGAACTGGCGCTGGCAATCGCGGCGCGCCTGCGCCTCGGTCTTGGCGCCCTGCAGCGCGGCGGGCTGCTGGCGCAGCACCTTGCGCGCGGTGTCCGACTGGGCCTGCGCCGCCATCGGCGCGAAGGTGACGGCGGCGGCGACGGCGAGGCTGGTGAACAGGATCTTCATGGCGCTTCCCCTGGAAGGTGTCTGGTGCGGCAATAACGCGCGACCGGGGGAGAAGGTTTCGTCGCCGTCGCGACGAGGCTGCGCGGCTCAGACGCTGCCCTGCTCGGCCAGCAGTTCGGCCTGCCGCGCGGCGGTCAGCGCGTCGATGATCTCGTCCAGCACCAGCCCCTGCATCATCTCGTCAAGCTTGTAGAGCGTCAGGTTGATGCGGTGGTCGGTGACGCGGCCTTGCGGGAAATTATAGGTGCGGATGCGCTCGGAGCGGTCGCCGGAGCCGATCTGCGAGCGGCGGTCGGCCGAGCGCTCGGCATCGGCGCGGCTGCGCTCCAGGTCGTAGAGCTTGGCGCGCAGCAACTCGTAGGCGCGCGCCTTGTTCTTGTGCTGCGAGCGCTCGTCCTGGACGACCACGACGATGCCGCTCGGCATATGGGTAAGGCGCACCGCCGATTCGGTCTTGTTGACGTGCTGGCCGCCGGCGCCGCCGGCCCGCATCGTGTCGATGCGCAGGTCCTTCTCGTCGAGCGCGACGTCGACCTCGCCGGCCAGCGGCAGGGTCGCCACCGTCGCGGCCGAGGTGTGGATGCGCCCGCTCGCCTCGGTATCGGGCACGCGCTGCACCCGGTGCACCCCGGATTCGTATTTCAGCCGGGCATAGACGCCCTGGCCGGCGATCTCGGCGATCACCTCCTTGAAGCCGCCGACCGTGCCCTCGCTCTCCGAGAGCACCTCGACGCGCCAGCCGCGCTGGGCGGCGTAGCGCTGGTACATGCGCAGCAGGTCGCCGGCGAAGAGCGAGGCCTCGTCGCCGCCGGTGCCGGCCCGGATCTCGAGGATGACGCCGCGCTCGTCGGCGGCGTCCTTGGGCAGCAGCGCGATCAGGATCTCTCGGGAGCGGGTCTCCAGCGCCGCGCGCGCCGCGTCGCGCTCCTCATAGGCGAGGTCGCGCATCTCGGCATCGGTGGCCGGGTCGTCGATCATGGCGAGCGCCTCGTCGAGCGTCGCCTGCGCCCCGCGCCAGGCCAGGATCGCCGCCACCACCGGATCGAGCTCGGCGACCTCTTTGGCGAGCTCGACCACGCGCGCCGGCTCGGTGACATGGTTCAGCGCGTCGCTGGCCGCGGCATGGAGGGCGACGATGCTGTCGAGGCGGTCCTGGGGGAGCTTGAGCGACATGATCCGGAGGGAAAACGAGAAACGGGGGCAGGCGCGGCGGCGCGAGGCGAGGCAGCGTCGCTAGACGGCGACCTTCAGCTCGGCCGCGAGCGCCGAGAGCAGCGGGCGCAGGCTGGCGGCGCCGTCGGAGGTCGAGAGCCAGGCGTCGAGCCGCTGGCGGGTCTTGCCGATGTCGAGCGAGCGCAGCATCGCCTTGACCGGGCCGATGGAGGCCGAGGACATCGACAGCGAGCGATAGCCGAGCGCGATCAGTGCCATCGCCTCGATCGGCTTGCTGCCCATCTCGCCGCAGACCGTGACCGGGCAGCCGGCGCGGCCGGCCTCCTCGACGATGCTGCGCAGCGCCCTCAGGCTGGCGGCGCAGAGCGGGTCGAACCGGTCCGAGACGCGGCGGTTCTCGCGGTCGGCGGCGAAGAGGAACTGCATCAGGTCGTTGGTGCCGACCGAGAGGAAGTCGGCCTCGCGGGTGATCTCCGGCAGCTCGAACAGCAGCGAGGGCACCTCGACCATCACGCCGAGCTTCAGGCTCGACGGGGCGGGGCGGCCGTCGCGCTCCAGCATGGCGAGTTCGCGGCGCACCAGCAGCCGGGCGCGCTGGAACTCGTTCACCGTCGCGATCATCGGCAGCATGATCTTCATGTCGGTGCCGGCGCCGGCGCGCAGCAGGGCGCGGACCTGGGCGCGCAGCAGGCGCGGCTTGTCGAGGCCGATGCGGATCGCCCGCCAGCCCAGCGCCGGGTTCTCCTCCTCGACGCGCTCCATATAGGGCAGCACCTTGTCGCCGCCGATGTCGAGCGTGCGGAAGGTCACCGGCCGGCCGTTCGCCGCCTTGAGCACCGCGCCGTAGAGCGCCTGCTGCTCGGCGGTGGTCGGCATGTGCTGCGCCACCATGAACTGCAGCTCGGTGCGGAACAGGCCGACGCCGGCGGCGGCCGTCTCGTCGAGATTGGGCATGTCGACCAGGAGGCCGGCATTGATCTGCAATTCGATCGCGACGCCGTCCTTCGTCACCGCCGGCTGCGATTTGAGCTTGCGGTACTGCTCCTGCTTGCGGGCGCGCAGCCGCGCCTTGTCCTTGTAGGCGTTCTCGACGTCGGGCTGCGGGCGGATCTGCACCTCGCCGGCCTGGCCGTCGACGATCACCGCGTCGCCCGGCCGGATCAGCGCCGTGGCATTGGCGATCTCGCCGACCGCCGGGATGCCGAGCGCGCGCGCCACGATGGCGATGTGGCTGGTCGGGCCGCCCTCCTCGAGCACCAGCCCGCGCAGATTGGCGCGCTCATAGTCGAGCAGCGCGGCCGGGCCCATCGAGCGCGCGATCAGGATCGCGTTCTCGGGCATCTCCTCGCGGCTGGCGCCGTTGGCCTTGCCGACCAGCGTGCGCAGCAGCCGGTTGGCCAGATCGTCGAGATCGTGCAGGCGCTCGCGCAGATAGGGGTCGGTCTGGCGCAGCATCTTGGCGCGCGTGTCGGACTGCACGCGCTCCACCGCCGCTTCCGCGGTGAGGCCGGTCATCACCGCCTCGTGCATGCGCCGCAGCCAGCCCTGGTCGTGGGCGAACATGCGGAAGGTCTCGAGCACGTCACGATGCTCGCCGGTATGGGCGACGTCGCCGCGCTCGATCAGTTCGTCGATCGCCTGCCGCATCGCGCCGATCGCGGCTTCCAGCCGCTGGACCTCGCGGCCCGGATCCTCGGCGATCAGGTTGGTGATGGCGACGCGCGGCTCGTGCAGCACGGCATGGCCGAGGCCGACGCCGTCGGCCAGCGTCGCGCCCGCGCTCTGCATCGGCCGGTCGAGGCCGATGCTGGCGCCGGGCCGGGACAGCGCCTTCAGCCCGCCGGCCGCGATCATCTCGGCCATGATCATGGCCGTGGTCTGCAGCGATTCGACCTCGTCCTCGCTGTAGATCCGCGAGGCGCGGTTCTGGATGACGAGGACGCCCATCACCGCGCCGCCGCGCAGGATCGGCACGCCGAGGAAGGAGCGGTAGATCTCCTCGCCCGTCTCGGGGCGGTAGGAGAAGGCCGGGTGGGCCTGCGCGTCGGAGAGCGCGATCGCCTCCGCCTCGCTGGCGATCAGGCCGACGAGGCCCTCGCCGGCGCGCATGGTGGTGAGATGCACCGCCTCGGGGTTGAGGCCTTCGGTGGCGTAGAGCTCCAGCGAGCCGTCTTCGCGCAGGACATAGACCGAGCACACCTCGGCCACGAGATTGCTGGCGATCAGGACGACGAGCCTGTCCAGCCGCTCCTGCGGACTGACCGGCGCCGCCATCACCTCGCGGAGACGGCGCAGCAGCACGCCTGATCCCCCGAGCGCGCCTCGCATCAACACTATCCTCCGCCGCCCGGCCCGAAAGCCGTCATTCCGCAGACCTGACACCGTCGCGGACGCGTGGCAAGCGCTCCTGCGGATACAACCCTTCGGCGAGCCGCTTCTAGCGAGGCGTCGGGGCGTTCGGCAAGAGGGCGGGGTTTCCGGCCTGCGCGAATTTGCGGCGCGGTGCCTCGTCCTCGCCAGCCGAATCCTTCACCAGCCGCAGCGACCTGCGGCGGGACGCGGCGGCGGGCTTCTCCGCCGGGGCGTCCTCGGCGACGGCGCGGCGCGGCCCGCCGCGGCGCGGCACGCGGGCCGGCGGCGGCAATTCGTCGGCCGACTCGGCCGGGACCTTGCCGGTCAGCACCGCGAGATAGCGCGAGGTCCACCAGGCGATGTCGGTGGCGGCGATCACCGAATAGAGCCGCTCGAAGCGCCGGATGCGCTCCTGCCGCGGCATGGCGAGCGCGGTGCGGATCGCCTCGGCGACCTCATGGGTGTCGTAGGGGTTGACGATCAGCGCCTCGCCCATCTGCTGGGCGGCGCCGGCAAAGCGCGACAGGACCAGCACGCCTGGGTCGTCCGGGTTCTGCGCCGCGACATATTCCTTGGCGACGAGGTTCATGCCGTCGCGCATCGGCGTCACCAGCCCGACCTGGGCGCGGCGGTAGAAGCCGGCGAGCGCGCTGCGGGAATAGGCCTTCTTCACCACGCGGATCGGCGTCCAGTCGAACTCGCCGAGCGCGGCGTTGAGCCGGCCGGCGACCTCGTCCGACTGGCGGTCGAGCTCGGCATATTCCGGCACGTCGGAACGCGAGGGCGGCGCGATCTGCAGCAGGCCGACATCGCCGCGATATTCGGGATGGCTGCGCAGGAACAGGCCGAAGGCCTCCAGCCGCTGCACGATGCCCTTGGAATAGTCGAGCCGGTCGACGCCGATCACCAGCTTGCGGCCGCCGAGCGGCCCGGTGGTGGCGCGGATCGGCTGGGTCGCCGCGCGCACCGAGGACACCGCCAGCTTGCGGAAGCCCTCGACGTCGATGCCGATCGGGAAGGCCTGTACCAGGGTGCGGCGCTGCTGCGTGACGATGAAGCGCTCCTCGCGGCGCGCGGCGGTCAGCTTGGTCAGCCCGTCGACGATATTGTCGGCATCCTTCTGCGTCTGCATGCCGATCAGGTCGTAGGCGGTCATGCTGCTGATCAGCGTGCTGCTGAAGGGCAGGGCGCCGAACACCTCGGCCGGCGGCCAGGGGATGTGGTGGAAATAGCCGATGCGGTTGGTGACGCCGCGCCGGCGCAGCTCGGCCGCCAGCGGGATCAGGTGGTAGTCGTGGATCCAGATCACGTCGTCGGGCTGGAGCAGCGGCACCAGCAGCCGGGCGAAGCGGCGGTTGACCGCGAGATAGCCGGCATAGTCCGGGCGCTGGAACTCGGTGAGCCCGAGCCGGTAGTGCATCAGCGGCCAGAGCGCGCGGTTGGAGAAGCCGAGATAATAGCTCTGGCGCTCGGCCTCGGTCAGGTCGATCACCGCATAGGAAACCTTGCCGTGGCGCTGCGGCGTGATCTCGCCGGCGGGTTCGGCCGCGGTGGCGCCGCTCCAGCCGAACCAGAGCCCGCCATGCTTTTCCAGGGCGGAGCGCAATGCGACGGCGAGGCCTCCCGCGGCCACCTTCTCGCCCTTTTCGGGTACGGTGACACGGTTGGAAACGACGACGAGTCGCATGTTGCCTCACTCTCGGTTGACGCTCGCGATCGACGGGCAGGATCGATATCCGGGATCGACATCGATTGCGTCGGCGCGGAACTCAACGCGCCTGCGAACGTAATGTTTCGTGTGCACATCCGGCCTCGCGGGGCCGGAACGCGTCGCTGCCCGGACGGGTGCCGGGCGACGCGGCGGGCGGGATGCGAGCGGGACGGGGCGTGCGATGCGCGGCGCCGAGGGTCGTCCTTTCGCCCGCATTAACCTATAGGACTGATCCCATGTCGCAAGCGTTCACCCCCGAATTCGTGGCGAAACCGGCTTTGCAGCCCGAGGCGGCCACGCCGATCGCCCTGTTTCTCGACTTCGACGGCACGCTGGTCGAGATCGCGCCCTCGCCCGAGCAGGTGCGCATCGACCGTCGCGTGCCGGCCGCCCTCGACGCGCTGCGCCAGCAGCTCGGCGGGGCGCTCGCTCTGGTCTCGGGCCGCCCCGTCGCCTTCCTCGACGCGATGATGGCGCCCTACCGCTTCGACGCGGCCGGGCTGCACGGCGCGCAGATCCGCATCGGCGGGGAGGAGGCGCCGCTCGCCGGCCCGTCCGAGGCGCTGCGCGAGGCGACGCGCGCCATGGTGCGCTTCGCCAACGGCCATGTTGGCGTCATCGTCGAGGACAAGCGCCAGTCGGTGGCGCTGCACTGGCGCCTCGCGCCGGCGCTGGCCGAGGAGGCGGTCGCCCTGATGGAGGGGCTGGCCGAACGGCTCGGCCCGGCCATGCGGCTGCAGCGCGGCAAGGCGGTGGCCGAGCTGGTGCCCGCCGCCGCCAGCAAGGGCAACGCGATCCGCGGCCTGCTCGGCCAGGGCGTCTATGCCGGGCGCCTGCCGGTGTTCATCGGCGACGACGTCACCGACGAGGACGGCTTCGCCGCCGTCGACGCGGCCGGCGGCCTGTCGATCCGCATCGGCGCCGGCGAGACCCGCGCCCAGCACCGCCTCGCCTCGCCGACCGTGCTGCGCCGCATCCTGCTGGCCGCGGCCGAGGAGGGCGGGCTCACCCTCGACAGTTTCCTGCGGGGCTAGCACCGCCCCGTTCCCCCGCTCCCGGTTTGCGGGTTAGGTTTCCTCCGGCGTTCTTCAAGGATTGGCATGACCGTCACGACCCTCGCCGCGCCTGGCGTGGCCTCCCTCGATCTCGGGATCATCGGCAACTGCTCGATCGCGGCCTTCGTCGATCGCCGCGCGCGCATCGTCTGGGGCTGCTTCCCGCGCTTCGACCGCGACCCGGTGTTCTGCTCGCTGATCGACAACCGCATCGAGGACGGCGACGCCATGCCCGAGAAGGGCGTGTTCGCGATCGAGATGATCGGGATGACGCGCTGCGAGCAGAGCTATCTCGACAACACCGCCATCCTCTCCTCCGTGCTCTCCGACGATCAGGGCAACGCGCTCGAGATTCTCGATTTCGCGCCGCGCTTCGTGCGCTATGAGCGCTTCTTCCGGCCGCCGCAGCTGGTGCGCCGGGTGCGGCGCATTTCGGGCCGGCCGCGCATCCGCGTGGTGGTGCGCCCCTGCCTCGGCCTCGGCGAGGAGCCGAGCGAGATCACCCGCGGCTCCAACCATGTCCGCTTCGTCGGCGCCGACCAGACCATCCGCCTGACCACCGACGCGCCGATCTCCTATGTGATGGAGAGCACGCCGTTTGCGGTCGAGGGCAAGCCCTTCTCCTTCTTCCTCGGCTCCGACGAGGCGCTGCGGGCCGAGATCGAGACGACCTCGCGCGAATTCCTCGACAAGACCACCGATTACTGGCGCGACTGGGTACGCTCGCTCTCGCTGCCCTTCGACTGGCAGGACGAGGTCATCCGCGCCGCGATCACGCTCAAGCTCTGCGCCTTCGAGGAGAGCGGCGCCATCGTCGCGGCGCTGACCACCTCGATCCCCGAGGCGCCGGGCACCCAGCGCAACTGGGACTACCGCTTCTGCTGGCTGCGCGACGCCTATTTCGTCGTCCACGCCCTGAACCGGCTCGGCACGACCCGGACGATGGAGGATTATCTCGGCTTCATCGCCAATATCGTCGACAGCTATGCCGAGAGCGGCGCCGAGCACCTGCCGCCGCTCTATCCGATCACCCGCGGCGGCGAATTGCGCGAGTTCGAGGTGCCGCATCTCGCCGGCTATCGCGGCCACAAGCCGGTGCGCGTCGGCAACGGCGCCGCGACCCAGATCCAGAACGACGGCTATGGCGCGGTGGTGCTGGCCGCCACCCATGCCTTCTTCGACCGCCGGCTGATCCAGCCCGGCAAGGAGGCGCTGTTCGCCCAGCTCGAGCATATGGGCGAGCGGGCGATCGCGGTGTTCGACAAGCCCGATGCCGGCCCCTGGGAATTGCGCGGCAAGCAGGTGGTGCACGCCTTCTCCAGCGTGATGTGCTGGGCGGCCTGCGACCGGCTCGCGCGTATCGCCGGCCAGCTCGGCCGGGCCGAGCGCAAGGCCTATTGGTGCGCCGAGGCCCAGCGCCTGCACGCCACGATCGAGGCCCGCATCTGGAACGAGGCGAAGGGCCATTTCGTCTCGACCTTCGACGGCGAGGACCTCGACGCCACGCTGCTGCTCTTCGCCGAGCTCGGCTTCGTCGCCCCCGACGATCCGCGCTTCGTCGCGACGGTGGAGGCGATCGGTCGCGACCTGCGCCGCGGCGACCTCGTGCTGCGCTACGCCACGCAGGACGATTTCGGCTACATGCACACCGGCTTCCTGATCTGCGCCTTCTGGTATGTCGACGCGCTGCACGCCATCGGCCGCAGCGACGAGGCCAAGGCGCTGTTCGAGCGCATCCTGCGCCGGCGCAACAGCTTCGGCCTGCTCTCGGAGGATGCCGATCTCGACACCGGCGAGCTCTGGGGCAACTTCCCCCAGACCTATTCCATGGTCGGCCTGATCAACTCGGCGATGCGGCTCAGCCGCGACTGGGAAGAGGCGTTCTGAGCGAGACCCGTCTGTCCGGGGCGGGCCGACGGGCCTGAGCCCGGACAGCGTGCGCACCGCGGCTGCCGGCATGCCGCCGGCGGGGCGCCATGATCTGATGCGTCGTGGTCATGGGTTCCGGGCTCTTCGCTGCGCGAAGCCCCGGAATGACGGCTGCTGAGAGAGCGTCGGACCGAAAAGCGGACACCGCTTTTCGGAGCGGTACGATGCCAGGACGATGCGCTCGATCGCCGTGCCGTCCCGGTTCGGACGCGGGGCGACTTTATCCCCGCTTCAGCAGGAACACCGCCTGCGCGCCGAAGAGGTTCCAGAACCACCAGGGCGCGTTGACGCCCATGGCGCGGCCCGAGACGTCGAGCGCCACCGCGCGCTCCTTGACCGCGCCGATCGTCTCGCAGAGCAGCACGAAGTCGCGGATCGTGCAAAAATGGATGTTCGGCGTCTCCCACCAGGCATAAGGCAGGGAGTCCGTCACCGGCATGCGGCCGCGGAAGAAGACCTGGCTGCGCATGCGCCAGTGCCCGAAATTCGGGAAAGAGACGATGGCGCGCCGGCCGATGCGCAGCATCTGCTCCAGCACCAGCCGCGGATTGCGCGTCGCTTGGATGGTCTGGGACAGGATGACGTAGTCGAAGCTGTCGTCCGGATAGGCCTCGAGATCGGTATCGGCGTCGCCCTGGATCACCGCCAGCCCGCGCGTCACGCAGCCGGCTACGCCCTCGCGCGACAGTTCGATCCCGCGCGCGTCGACGCCGCGCGTCTCGGCCAGCAGCGCCAGCAACTCGCCGTCGCCGCAACCGACGTCGAGCACCCGCGACCCGGGCGTCACCATCTCGGCGACGAGCCGCAGGTCGATGCGGTTGGTCTGGCTCTCGGGGAGGGTCATGGCACAAGGCTCCGGCGCGCAGGCGAGCCTCCGCCGTCTTTCCGGGGCGGCCCGAAGGGCCGAGCCCGGAACCGATGACCGCGGGGCGTGCAGGCAAGGGCGCGGCCTGCGTCACGCATGGTCAGCGAGGCCTCGTGTTCATGGGTTCCGGGCTCTTCGCTGCGCGAAGCCCCGGAATGACAGGCGCCGAGCTTCATCACAGCCCCCTCGCGCGGGCGGCGGCGTCGATGAAGCCGCGGGTGGTGGCGAAAAGGTTGGGCTCTTCCAGCAGGAAGGCGTCGTGGCCCTTGTCGCTCTCCAGCTCGACGAAGGAGACCGAGGCGCCGGCCGCGTTGAGCGCGTGCACGATGGCGCGCGAGTCGCTGGTCGGGAACAGCCAGTCGGTGCTGAAGGAGGCGACGCAGAAGCGCGTGCGCGTGCCGGCGAAGGCCTTGGCCAGCACGCCGTCATGATCGGCGGCGAGGTCGAAATAATCCATCGCGCGCGTCACGTAGAGATAGGAATTGGCATCGAAGCGCTCGACGAAGCTGACGCCCTGATGGCGCAGATAGCTCTCGACCTGGAAATCCGCGTCGAAGGAGAAGGTCGGCGCGGCGCGCTCCTGCAGGCGCCGGCCGAACTTGCGGTGCAGCGCCGGCTCCGAGAGATAGGTGATGTGCGCGCCCATGCGGGCGACCGAGAGCCCCTTGGCCGGCCGCGTGCCCTCCTCGAGATAGCGGCCGCCGCGCCAGTCGGGATCGGCCATCACCGCCTGGCGGCCGACCTCGTGGAATGCGATGTTCTGGGCCGAATGCTTGGCGGCGGTGGCGAGCGGCAGCGCCGAGAACACGCGCTGCGGATAGCTCGCCGCCCATTGCAGCACCTGCATGCCGCCCATCGAGCCGCCGGCGACGCAGAACAGCGTCTCGATGCCGAGCGCGTCGACCAGCCGCGCCTGGGCGCGGACCATGTCGCGGATCGTCACCATCGGGAAGCCGAGCCCCCAGGGCTTGCCGGTCTCCGGATTGGTCGAGGCCGGCCCGGTGGTGCCCATGCAGCCGCCGAGCACATTGGCGCAGATCACGAAGAAGCGCTCGGTGTCGATCGGCTTTCCCGGGCCGATCATCGAGGTCCACCAGCCGCCCTTGCCGGTGATCGGGTTGCGGCTGGCGACGTGCTGGTCGCCGGTCAGCGCATGGCAGACCAGCACGGCGTTGGAGCGCGCCTCGTTCAGTGTGCCATAGGTCTGGTAGGCGATCTGCCAATGGTCGAGCACCGCGCCGGAATCCAGCCGGAGCGCGCGGTCCGGCCCGAAGCTGGCGAGCAGGCTCGTGGGACGGTTGGCCTCGACCAGCGGGTCGGCGAGCGCATCGGCAGGCGGCGTCCGGTTCGGCATTCGGATTTGTCTTGTCGTCCAGCCCGTTCGGAATGACGGACCCGTACCGATGGCGCGCCGCAGGGCCCCTTGTCAACAAACGCCCGTGCCGGCGGCCGGGCTTCGCCGGCGCGGGGCGGGCAGAGGCCGCACGGCCCCGCGCCAACTCGGCTTTGCCAAGGCGGGCGCGCGCGGATAAGACGCTGGGACCTCGCTCCCCGTCGCGCGCGGCTTCCGGGACGAGGGCCGAAGCCGTTCCTCTGGAGATTGGTCGCCCCCATGACCGAAGCCGCCCCGACCACGCTCGCCGACCTGCGCGGCGAGATCGACCGGATCGACACCGCGATGCACGAGCTGCTGATGGAGCGCTCGCGCATCATCGAGACGCTGATCCGGGTGAAGTCGACGCAGGCCTCGGGCTCGGCCTTCCGCCCCGGCCGCGAGGCGGACATCATGAAGCGCCTGGCGCTGCGCCATCGTGGCCTGCTGCCGCTCGACACGGTCGAGAGCATCTGGCGCGTGATCATCGCGACCTTCACCTATGTCCAGGCCAATTACGCCGTGCATGCCGACATCTCCGGCGGCGACGCGGCGATGCGCGATTCCGCCCGCTTCCATTTCGGCTTCACCGTGCCCTACGTTCCGCATGAGGACGCCAAGGCGGTGATCCGGGCGGTGGCGGACTCCGCCGGCGACCTCGGCATCTTCCGCATGGATCTCGGCGCCAGCGCCGGCGTCTGGTGGGCCGATCTCGTCGGGGAAGACAGCCCGAAGATCATCGCGCGCCTGCCCTTCGTCGAGCGGCCGGACCATCCGGCCGGCACGCCGGTCTACTGCATCGCCAAGCCGCTGACCGACGCCGCCGTGCGCGAGATCGTGCTCTATGCCGCCCGCGTCGAGCGCTGGTCGCAGGCACTGGCGCAGGGGCTCGGCCGCCATCTTGCCGAGGTCTCGGCCAGCGCCGCCGACGGGTCGAGCCTGTCGCTGCTGATTGCTGCGGCCGGCGAGACCCCGCCCGAGACCGTGCGCGCCGCGCTGGAGCCTGCCGGCCTCAAGGAGTTCGCCGAGGTCGGCAGCCATGCCGCCCGCTTCGCCATCAAGCCCGACCGTTCCTGACCCGCTCCTTCAGACCGTCCGAAAGCTGTCACCATGGCTCCGTCCGCCTCCCGCCCCGTTCCGCGTCCCGGCGTCCTCGACATCGAGGCCTATGTGCCCGGCAAGTCCGCCGCCCCGGCCGGCGTGAAGCTGCACAAGCTCTCCTCCAACGAGACGCCGCTCGGCCCGAGCCCGCGCGCGGTCGAGGCCTTCGCGAGCGTCGCCGGCAAGCTGGAACTCTATCCCGACGGCGCCTCGACCGTGCTGCGCGAGGCGATCGCCGCCCGCTACGGGCTCGACGCCGGCCGCATCGTCTGCGGCACCGGCTCCGACGAGCTGCTGCAGCTGATCACCAAGGTCTATCTCGGCGACGGCGACGAGGGCGTCTTCACCGAGCACGGCTTCCTGGTCTACCGCATCGCCATCCAGGCCGCCGGCGGCACGCCCGTCGTGGTGCCGGAGAAGGATCTGCGCGCCGATGTCGACGCCATCCTGGCGGCTGTGACGCCGCGCACCCGCATCGTCTTCCTCGCCAACCCCAACAACCCGACCG
Organism: Allobosea sp. TWI1241; assembly: GCF_039673065.1. Taxonomy (NCBI): domain Bacteria; kingdom Pseudomonadati; phylum Pseudomonadota; class Alphaproteobacteria; order Hyphomicrobiales; family Alloboseaceae; genus Allobosea; species Allobosea sp. TWI1241. The sequence continues at coordinate 78,791 of NZ_JBDJKW010000008.1, forward strand.
GCACCTATCTGCCCTTCGACGAGGTCAAGCGCCTGCAGGCCGGCCTGCCGCCGCAGGTGCTGCTGGTGCTCGACGCGGCCTATGCCGAATATGTCCGCCGCAACGACTACGCCTCCGGGCTCGAGCTGGTCTCGACCTGCGAGAACGTGGTGATGACCCGCACCTTCTCGAAGATCTACGGCCTGGCCAATCTGCGCATCGGCTGGCTCTACGGGCCCGAGGCGATCGTCGACGCGCTGAACCGCACCCGCGGCCCGTTCAACGTCAACGGCGCGGCGATCGCCGCCGGCGCGGCCGCGATCGCCGACGAGGCGCATCTCGCCGCCGCTCTCGAGCACAACGAGACCTGGCTGGCCTGGACCACGGCGGAGCTGGAGAAGCTCGGCCTGACCGTGACGCCCTCGGTCGGCAACTTCATCCTGATCCATTTCCCGGCCACGCCCGGCCGCACCGCCCGCGAGGCCGACGCCTTCCTGACGGCGCGCGGGCTGATCCTGCGCTCGGTCGCCTCCTACGGCCTGCCCGACGCGCTGCGCATGACCATCGGCAGCGAGGAGGCCAACCGCCTCGTCGTCGCCGCGCTCGCCGACTTCCTGGGCAGGTCATGAGCGCGGCGGCCGGCTTCGCGCCCCGCCGCGACGAGCCGCTCTTCGGCCGGCTCGCCATCATCGGCATCGGGCTGATCGGCTCCTCGATCGCCCGCGCCGCGAAGGAGCTCAACCTCGCCGGCCACATCGTGCTGGCCGATCGCGACGAGGCGGTGCGCCGGCGCGCCCGCGAGCTCGACCTCGGCCACGAGATCGCCGAGAGCGCCATCCAGGCGGTGCAGGACGCCGACCTCGTCATCCTGTGCGTGCCGGTCGGCGCCTGCGGGCCGCTGGCGCAGGAGATCGCCGACGCGCTGAAGCAGGGCGCCATCCTCTCCGACGTCGGCTCGGTCAAGCATGCCGTCGTCGAGGCGGTGGCGCCGCATGTCCCGGCAGGCGTGCATTTCGTCCCGGCCCATCCGGTCGCCGGCACCGAGAACTCCGGCCCCGAGGCCGGCTTCCCCAGCCTGTTCCTCAACCGCTGGTGCATCCTCACCCCGCCGCCCGGCACCGACGAGGCGGCGATCGCCCGCACCCGCCGCTTCTGGGAGGGCATGGCGGCGATGGTCGAGGTCATGGGCTCGCAGCACCACGACCTGGTGCTCGCCATCACCAGCCATCTGCCGCATCTGATCGCCTACAACATCGTCGGCACGGCGGAGGATCTCGGCCAGGTCACGCATTCCGAGGTGATCAAGTTCTCGGCCGGCGGCTTCCGCGACTTCACCCGCATCGCCGCCAGCGACCCGACCATGTGGCGCGACGTCTTCCTCGCCAACAAGGAGGCGGTGCTGGAGATGCTCGGCCGCTTCAACGAGGACCTCGCGGTGCTGACCCGCGCCATCCGCTATGGCGACGGCGAGACGCTGCACAAACACTTCACCCGCACCCGCGCCATCCGCCGCGGCATCGTCGCGCTCGGCCAGGAAAAGGCCGAGACCGAGAAGCTCAAGCAGGGCTGACCCCGGCCGCGTGCGGCAGGGGCTACCGTCGCCGGTCTGTCGCCGCCGCGCATGGCGACCGTACGCGCGACGAGGCGGGCCGCCGTCGCCGTCTGCTCGCGCCGGCGGGACACGCGTGAGGCCCGCCAGCGCCGGACCGGTCGTGCGCCGCCCCGAAAGGCCTGCCGCCCGCCGCGCCCCCGCCCATGCCGCGACCGGGGGCGAGGCGGACCGGGGGCGAGGCGCCACCCGGACGGTGCGGCAACCAGCTTGCCAAGACCCCGGCAGGCTGGTACAGCGCCACCCGTTGCCGCAATAGCTCAGCTGGTAGAGCACCTCATTCGTAATGAGGGGGTCGGGGGTTCGAATCCCTCTTGCGGCACCATTTCTCTCCAGCACGACACCTGATCAGCCTAATGACCGAGGCTCCGTTGGCCTGTCCTTGATGCTGTCGAGCATGCTGCGGCTCCTGTATTCGCGCGAGTCGCTGCTGACGGCCGTCAGAGCGGTGGCTAGCGGTCGTCGGCTGCGGAGCCTCGTAAGCGATCATTGGCTTGCGAGCGCTAATCATGGCCAAGAAATGCGGTTTTGGGATAATGTCTTTCTAGATCGTTTCGCAATGGTCCCTTGGGGAGATATTTCAGAAGGCGGAATTCCTCTATGAGAGCGGAAAAATCTTTTGCCAGTGCGAGCTTGCCGTTGAATCCCATTAGATACAATTCATCGCTGCCGAGTTGGCCTCTTAGAAGCTTCGCATAGGACAGCTTTTCGTCTCGCGTTAAAATCTTATCCTCTCGCAATCTATGTAAAATTCTATAAATAACTCTGAAATAGGGGCTTATTGTTGCTTCACAGTGATGATGTATGACTGTCTCGTACGTTATGAGGAGATCTTTTTCATTCGAGTCAGGATGGAGCGCGTGAATCCCCGCAGCCTCTCGTAGCTCTCCAACTGCTTTCGCAAAGGCTGCTAGACCCCGCTCCTTATAATAAACTTCTTGACGGCACTCGCGCAGGAGGCGGAGGAGCTCGAAGAAGGTCGTTTCGAAGCGTTGTCGATGAATATCGTCCTGCTGCTGCTTGATAGCGCGCATCTGTAAAAGCAGCGTCGCTGCAACGGCCCCGAAGCCAAGCGAGCCGACCAGCGCGTTAAAGGCTCCATAGGAGTCCCCCCATACACCGATATTGAAATCGGGGTTATCGGTGCCTCTGGACCAGCTAGCAATCTGTGGGGCCCAAGTTCCCCAAGCCAACCAGGCAAGAATAAGGGCCACGATAGCGCAGGGAACGGCTATGCTTTTCAGGAAATTTGACAATTTCTCCAAATCCCATAACTCCAGCTGCATACCCGATGCTGAAGCAGATCACTGGCACCCATCAAAAGTCGAGTCAGGCGTGCTCTTCTGCACTGGTGGGTACATATCTCGGACTATGCCGTCTCGCTGGTGCTCCATCCCAGTTGATGCGCCTACCTTCCTTGTCCTGACAGGATAAGCCGAGTGGCTGACAAGGCCTCCTTAGGTCTAGCATGAGCCGCAACGCCTCCCATCCCCCTCCGCACACAATTCCCTTACCATGATCGCAGGCCGCTTCCCTTTCGGCAGGGGGGCGGCCGGGCTGCGCTTATGCGGCGGCGGGCCGGGCGCTATAGCTCTTGGCGGGCCTCGTCCGTGACCGCAGGGGGCTGCGGGCGGCGGTGGTCGCTGCACTGACGGAGCCGATGATGGTCGCAGGTCTACGATGCATGGCCGGGCCGGCCCGGCCGCGCCTGGTTGTGGCGCTGGCTGCGCTTGCGGCCGGCGCGGCGCTGCCCGTCCGGGCGGAGCTGCCCGAGGGCGTCGACCGCGCCATCGCGGTGGCCTACGAGGTCGCGGCCGATGCCAGCTATGTCGAGACGCGCGCGGTCGAGATGCGCATCTCCGACGAGCGCATGATCGCCCAGCGCGGCAGCGCCAGCTTCGATTTCGACCCGAGCGACGAGGCGCTGGAGCTGGTCGAGGCCTCCGTGCTGCAGCCGGACGGCACGCGCATTCCGGTGCCGGCGGCGAGCATCTTCACCCGGCCGAGCGCGGCGGCGCAGAGCACGCCCGGCTTCGTCGGCACGCAGACCACCACCGTGGTCTTCCCGCAATTGCGCAAGGGCAGCATCGTGCGCAGCCAGTGGCGCCACAGCGTGAAGAGGCCGCGGGTCTTCGGCTTCGACGCCAACATCCTGCTCGGCCTCGACAATCGCGAGACGGTCGAGCTGCGCATCCGGGCGCCGCTCGCGCTGCCGCTGCGCTTCGCGCATCGCGGCGGCTTCACGGTCAGCGACGAGACGGCCGACGGCATGCGCACCATCGCCGCCTCGATCCGCACCGGCCGCACCCCGCCGGCGGAGCCGCGCATGGTCTCGGCCATCGATCTCGGCCCGGCCTTCGTCGCCTCCAGCCTGAGCGGCTACGAGCAGATCGGCGCGATCTATGCCGCCCGCAGCGCCGGCAAGGCGGCGGTGACGCCGGAGATCGCCGCGCTCGCCCGCAGGATCGCCGGCACGGCGACCGGCCTCGACGCCGCCCGCAAGGTGCATGACTGGGTCGCCGCCCATATCCGCTATGTCGCGGTCTATCTCGATCCCAGCGAGGATTTCGTGCCGCATGAGGCGGCCAGCGTGCTGCGCAACGGCTATGGCGACTGCAAGGACCATGTCGTGCTGATGCAGGCGCTGCTGGCCGCGCTGGATATCAGGGCCCTGCCGGTGCTGGTGCAGTGGAGCGACCGCATGGCGCCGCTGCCGCTCTGGTCGTCCGGCTCCTTCAACCACGCCATGGTCTATCTGCCGGAGTTCGATCTCTACGGGAATCCGACCAACCCCTTCGCCGGCCTCGGCGCGCTCGACATCATGCTCGCCGGCAAGCTCGTCGTGGTCGCCAGCGAGCAGGGCGAGGTGCGCCGGACCCCGGCCTCGCGCCCGCAGGACAACCGCTACAGCGCGGTGTCGACCATGACGGTCGCCGCCGACGGCACCGTCACCGGCACGGGCCGGATCACCGCCTCGGCGGGCGTCGACCCGGTGCTGCGCAGCGCGCTCGCCGCCAGCGGCCGCCCGGAGGATCTCGCGGCGCGCCTGCTGCTGCCGACGCCGGAAGGCGGCTATGGCAGCCTGCATGCGAGCGACCCGCGCGATCTCGCCCGCCCGCTGCAGATCGAGACGCGCTGGACCAGCCCGCACGGCGTCGTCGCCGCGCGCCCCGCGACCTATATGACGGTGCCGCTCGGCATCGACCTGACGCCGAACGGCGACCTGCGCGCCTATATCGCGCCGAGCGGCCGGCGCCGCTTCCCGGTGATGGTCGGCGCCCGCGATTATGACTGGCGTTCCAGCGTCTCCCTGCCGCCGGGCTCGGTGGTCGAGCGCCTGCCGCCGCCGGTCGAGATCGGCAATGCCGCCGGCCGCTTCAGCGTCAGCTACGAGACGACGGCGGAGGGCTTCAGCCAGCAGCGCCGGCTGGTGCTCGATCGCGACGTCTACGCGGCGGAGGACTATCCGGCGCTGGAGGCGCTGCTCTACGCCCAGATCGACGCCCAGCGCTCGGTGGTGGTCTACCGCCCGCCGCAATGACCGGCGCAGGCGCCGGGGCACGCTGCCCGGCGGCCCGGTTCAGCGGGCGCGCGGGCGCAGGCCGACATGCCCGCCCGCGGCGTCGAAGAGATAGTCGAAGACGTTGAGGGCGTGGACGCTGGTGTTGACGAAGGTCGGGCGATCGCGCCCGCCGACCAGCACGATCCTGTCGGGCGCGGCGGCATCCGCCCTGTCGCCGGCCGCGAAGGTGTAGCCCGGCGCGGCCGGGTCGGCCGAGCCGAAGCGGATCGTCAGCCGCGTGCCGGGCTTCAGCTTGCCGCCAGCGGCCGCCGCGGCGGCGGGGGTGGTGAGATACATCGCCGAGACGCCGGTATCGACGAGCGCGGTGCCGCAGGCCGGCGCACCGGCGTCGAGCGCGATGCAGGCCGGCAGCGGCGCCCAGTCGGCGCCGTCCGCGGCGCGGGCGAGCGGCAGGAAGCGGAAGCCGCGGGTGTTGGCGGCGGTGAGCCCGATATGCACGGCATCGCGCGTCACCACATAGCCGCGACCCGGCGCGGAGGCGCCGTCGCCTTTCCCGTCACCTTGCCCATCGCCCTGGCCCGGCAGGTTGAGCAGCGGGTTCTTGTCCGGCGTGCTCTGCGGCTGGTGGTCGGCCTCGCGGGCGAAGCCGATGCCCATCATCGCGACATGGCGCGGCGCCGGGCCGGGCTGGCAGTCGCGCGCCCTGGCGCCGCAGTCGATGCGCTCGACCGCCAGCACCGGCAGCGGCTTCGTCGTCACGCGCGTCCCGTCGCGGCCGGCGATGGTCACCGGCGTCTCGACCCAGCGGCCGCGCATGATCCGGCCCGAGCTCGAATAGGTCAGCGTGCCCGGCCCGCGCTGCGGCACCGCCTCGAGATCGGGGATGTGGGCGGCCGCGACGACGATGCCGGTCGAGCCGGTGTCCATCACCGCATGGACCGGCGCGCCGCCGAAGCTGAGCGCGAGCCGGGGCGGGGTGGTGCGCGGCGCATCGTCCCCCGAACCGTCGACGAAGCGCAGCACGATCTCGGCGGCGCGGCTCTCGAAGACCGGCGCCGGCCGCTCGGGACCGGCGAGCGCCGCCGGCGCAGCCGGCAGGAGCGCCAGCAGGGGCAGCAGGGGCAGGAGGCGCGCGCGCAGCGGCGTCATGGTTCTCTCCCGACGCTCAGAACGGCGCGCTCGCCGCGAGATAGATCGCCGCCAGTGCCGCGATGCCGGCCTCGTCCTCGGCGTCGAAACGGCCCGGCACCGGGCTGTCGAGGTCGATCACCCCGACGACGCGGCCCTCGCGCAGCAGCGGCACCACCAGCTCGGCGCGCGAGGCGGCGTCGCAGGCGATATGGCCGGGGAAGGTGTCGACATCGTCGACGCGCAGCGGCACGGCCTGCGCCACCGCCGTGCCGCAGACGCCGCGGCCGACCGGTATGCGCACGCAGGCCGGCTTGCCCTGGAACGGGCCGAGCACCAGCTCGCCGCCGCGCAGGATGTAGAAGCCGGCCCAGTTCAGCTCCGGCAGCTGCTGGAAGAGCAAAGCGGAGAGATTGGCGGCGTTGGCGATCGGGTCCGGCTCGCCGGCGAGGAGGGCCGAAAGCTGCTGGCCGAGCTCGCGATAGAAGTCGGACTTGCTCGCGGCCTGGATGGTGCTGCTCTCGAACATCGGCGGTCTCCGCATCGCTGGTCGCCAAGGGGTGGCGCAAGGCGTAGCGCAAGGCGGCGGGCTTGGACAGGCGCCCGCGCCGTGCGCCGATACGGCATTGCCGCTCCGGGGCGCACCGCTTATCCCTGTCACGCCAGAGCGAAGAGACAGGGCAGCCGGGGAGCGGGACATGGCCGACGAGACCGTCATCGGGACGTTCGACTACGTCATCATCGGCGCCGGCTCGGCCGGCTGCGTGCTGGCCAACCGGCTCTCGGCCGATCCGCGCAAGCGCGTGCTGATCCTCGAGGCCGGCGGCAAGGACGACTGGATCTGGTTCCACATCCCGGTCGGCTATCTCTACGCCATCGGCAATCCCCGCGCCGACTGGCTGTTCCAGACCGAGGCCCAGCCCGGGCTCGGCGGGCGCGCGCTCGCCTATCCGCGCGGCAAGGTGGTCGGCGGCTGCTCGGCCATCAACGCGATGATCTACATGCGCGGCCAGGCGGCCGATTACGACGGCTGGCGCGAGCAGGGCCTCGCCGGCTGGGGCTGGGACGACGTGCTGCCGATGTTCCTGGCGCATGAGGACAACGCCGCCGCCTCCGGCCCGCATCACCGGGCGGGCGGCGAGCTCAGGGTCGAGAATCCGCGGGTGCGCTGGGATATCCTCGACGCGGTGCGCGACGCCTGCGCCGCGGCCGGCATCCGCAAGATCGACGACTTCAACACCGGCGACAACGAGGGCAGCGCCTATTTCCAGGTGACGCAGCGCAAGGGCCGGCGGGTCAGCGCGGCGCGCGCCTTCCTCGAGCCGGCGCTGGATCGCGACAATCTGCGCGTCGAGCTCGGCGCCATGGTCGAGCGCATCGTGGTCGAGGACGGCCGCGCCACCGGGGTGATCGTCAGCCGCGCCGGCGAGCGCTGCCGCGTCGAGGTGGCCGGCGAGGTGCTGCTCAGCGCCGGCGCGGTCGGCTCGCCCGCCATTCTCGAGCGCTCCGGCATCGGCGACGGAGCGAGGCTGCAGGCGCTCGGCATCGAGACGGCGCATCACGCGCCGGGCGTCGGCGAGAACCTGCAGGACCATCTGCAATTGCGGCCGATCTACAAGGTCGCCGGGGTGCGCACCCTCAACACCGACTACGCCAAGCTCTGGCGCCGGCCATTGATGGCGCTGGAATACGCCGCGCGCCGCACCGGCCCGCTGACCATGGCGCCGTCGCAGATGGGCGCCTTCGCCCGCTCGGCGCCGCATTACGCCACCGCCAATCTCGAATTCCACTTCCAGCCGCTCTCGCTCGACAAATGGGGCGACGGTCTGCACCCGTTCGGCGCCTTCACTGCCAGCGTCTGCAATCTGCGCCCGTCGAGCCGCGGCAGCGTCCATATCCGCAATGCCGATCCGGCGGCGGCCCCGGCGATCTCGCCGAACTATCTCGCGACGGAGGAGGACCGGCAGGTCGCGGTCGACGCGCTGAAGCTCGCCCGGCGCATCGTCGCGCAGGCGCCGCTGGCGCGCTTTGCGCCGAGCGAGCACCTGCCCGGGCCGGGCTTCGACAGCGACGAGCGCCTCGCCGAGGCGGCGGGCCAGATCGGCACGACGATCTTCCACCCGGCCGGCACGGTGAAGATGGGCCGGGAGGACGATGCGATGGCAGTGCTCGACGAGCGGCTGCGCCTGCGCGGCGTCGCGGGCCTGCGCGTGGTCGATGCCTCGGTGATGCCGGCGATCACCTCGGGCAACACCGCCGCGCCGACCATGATGATCGCCGAGAAGGCCGCACGGATGATCCGCGAGGACGCCAAGGCGGCGGCGCGCTGAGGCGGGGACGGAGCGCCGCTTCCGCCGTCAGAGCGCTTCCAGCACCAGTTCGAAGGTCATCAGCACGGGGTTGTCGCCGCGCCTGAGCCGGCCCTCGGCGAGGCCGCCGGTATAGTCGACCAGCGCGATGGCGATATCGGCCTGCAATGCCCCGTCCGGCCCCGGCGCGACCCCGCCGGCGGTGATCGCGATCTCGGTGGCGAAGGGCTCGATCGTGCCGCCATCGTCGAAGCGCGCGCCGATTGTCGAGCCGACCCCGCCATGCAGCGCCGCCCGCGCGATGCCGCGCGCGGCGCAGAATTCCTCCAGCGCCGTGCAGGCATCGTGATTGGGCAGGAGCCGCAGCACGTGGAACGGGCCGTCCGGCGCCGGCCCGTCCTGAGGCCCCGCCTCCGGCACGAACAGCTTGAAATTGGTTTCCGGGTCCTGCCGCGCCACGAAGCCGGCGCCCGACAGGCCGACCGCCTCGACCGTCACCGCCTGCGCCAGCACCGTGCGGTCGGGCAGGATATGGCCGCCGGTGCGGCGCCCGTCCGCCTCGCGCCAGAGCGCATGGCCGTGGAAGAAGGGCGCGCCGTCGCGCGCCCCGAAGGTCAGCGCCCCGGTCTCGATCACGCTCTCGCCCGGCGGCGCGAAGGTCTCGCTGTAGAAGGCGGCGTGGTCGGGCGTGGCCGAGAGCGCCGGCATCACATAGGCGAAGGGCGAGAGCGTCATGCCGGCCGGCAGGCGCACCACCCCGCTGGCGAAGCCCTCGGCCGCGAAGGCCTCGCGCAGCGAATCCAGCAGCAGCCTGCCGGGCGCCAGCGTGAGCCGCAGGCGCCTGCCCGCCGCCGGCACGGCCTGCAGGGCATGGCCCGAGGCCGGGCCGGGCTGGCGCACGCGCCGCATCGCGCCCGCCGCCGTCATGCCGAAGGCCCCTTGCTGCCGGAGGCCGGCACCAGCCCGCGCTTCTCCAGCTCGTCGCGCACCAGCCGCTTCGGCACCTTGCCGTAGCCGGATTTCGGCAGGGCGTCGAAAAAGACGAAGCGCTTCGGCATCTTGTAGCGCGGGATTTTCTCGCCGAGGAATTCGGCGATCGCCGCCTCGCTCAACCCGGCCTCGCGCGCCACGCAGACGGCGACGCCGACCTCGCCCCAGACCGGGTCCGGCACGCCGAGCACCGCCACCTCGGCGATGGCCGGATGGGTGAGGATCTTTTCCTCGATCTCGCGCGGATAGATGTTGGAGCCGCCGGAGATGTACATGTCGGAGGCGCGGCCGGTGATGTAGACGAAGCCCTGCTCGTCCATGTGCCCGAGATCGCCGGTGCGGAACCAGCCGTCGCGGAACGACTTCGCATTGGCCTCCGGATTCTCGTAATAGCCGGCGAAGACGGCCGGGCCGATCACGCAGATCTCGCCGGTCTGGTTCGGGCCGAGCTCCGCGCCCTCGTCGTCCTGGATCGAGACCTGGATGCCGGTGCGCTCGAAGCCGCAGGTGCCCTCGCGCGCCTCCGGCCCGTCCTCGGCCCGGTGGAGATAGGGCGGCAGCACGGTGATGTTGCCGGTGACTTCGCCCAGCCCGAAATACTGTACGATCACCGCGCCGAGCTTGCGCAGCGCCGTCTTCTGGTCGGCGCGGTACATCGGGGCGCCGGCATAGATGACATGGCGCAGCGAGGAATGGTCGTAGCGGTCGACCGCCTCGTGTTCGACCAGCATCTTCAGGATGGTCGGGACCGTGAAGATATTGGTGACGCGGTGGCGCTCGATCAGCCGGAACGCCTCGTCGACGTCGAAGCGCTCGCTCGGCATCAGGATGCTCGGCGCCCCGCGCGCCGAGATCACCAGCTGGTGCACGCCGGCGCCGTGCGAGAGCGGCGCCACCACCAGCGAGGCGTCGGCCTCGGTCGAGCCGGGCACCAAGTCGGCGAGGTGGTTGGTGATGACGAAGGCCATCTGGCCATGGGTCAGCACCGCCGCCTTGGAGCGGCCGGTGGTGCCCGAGGTGAAGAAGAACCAGCAGGGATCGTCGCGCTCGACCCGCGCATCGGCGACGCGCGCCCCGCGGTTGGTCTCGATCGCTTCGGCGACGGCGCGGCTGCCGAGGGTGCCCTCGCCGATGCGCCAGGTGAAGCGTAGCGCCGGGCTGTCCGCCACCGCCGCCGCGTGCTCGGGGAAGTCGCCATGGCAGAGGAAGGCCTTCGCGCCCGAGGCCTCGGCCAGCCAGGCGACCTCGTCGGGCATCAGCCGGAAATTCGTCGGCACCCAGACCGCGCCGAGGCGGAAGGTGGCGAACATCGAGACGAACATCTCGTCGCAGTTCTTGGAATGGACGAGGATGCGGTCGCCCTTGCCGATGCCCTCGGCGGCGAGGGCGGCGGCCAGCGCATGGGCGTTCTCCTCGAGCGCGCGCCAGCTCCAGACCTGCTCGCCGCGGATCAGCCCCGGCCGCTCCGGCAGGCGCCTGGCGTTGCCTGTCAGGATATGGGCGAGGTTCATCACCCGTGTGCTGACCGGCGCGAGCCCGCCGGCGGGGGACGAGGTCGAGGTCATGGCACGGGCTCCGTCGCGAGGCTGGAGGCGGGGGCGCCGCGCAGGCGCCCGGGGGAGGGTTGCGGCCGGCGCCCGTGCAGGCGCGCGGCGATGCGGGCTTCGACCAGCCGGGCCTCGCGCGCCAGCACGGCGGCGATCTCCTTCTGGCGCTGGGCCTGCATGCGCGGCTCGATCGCCGCGACGCTGAGCGCGCCGGCGATGCGGCCGTCGGGAAAGTGCACGGCGACGCCGACGCCCCAGGAATTGGCGACGATCCGGCCCGGATTGAGCGCGAAGCCGTTGGCGCGGGCGAAGGCGATGTCGGTGGCGATCTGCGGCGCCGAATAGCCGGGATAGCGCGCGCTCATCATCGGCAGGTTGGCCGCGACCAGCGCCTGCGCCTCGTCGTCCGGCAGGGCCGCCAGCATGGCGAGCGAGCCGGCGCCGACGCCGAGCGGATGCTGGTCGCCGCCCTGCAGCGCATGGGTCCGGACCGGCCAGCTGCCTTCCTCGCGGTGCAGGCAGACGGCGAGGCGGTCGCGGCGGATCGAGAAGAAGCAGGTGTCGAGCGTCTGCTCGGCGACGGCGCGCAGGCTCGGCATGGCGAGATCGAGCAGGCTGTGGCGATGCCCGGCCAGCAGGCCGAGCACGAAGGCCTCGTCGCCGAGATGGTAGCGCTTGCCGCCGGCCTCCTGCTCGACGAGCCCCGCCCGCATCAGCGCCATCAGCAGGCGCCGCACCGTCGGCTTGTTGAGCCCGCTCGCCGCGACGATCGCCGAGAGCGACTGGCCCGCCACCGTCTCGCGCCCGACCAGCGCGAGCAGCTGCAAGGCGCGGTCGACGCTCTGCGACCCTGGCTGGACGGGTTCCCGCATGGAAGAGACGCTATCCTCCCGGATAAGAGGTCCATTATATGGACCCTGATCTTGTCATTGATCTTTAGATCGGGAGCCGAATGATTGCAACGTCGGGCGATCGGTGTATTCTCCCGCCAACGACAAGCATAATCGTTCTACAATATGGACCCTGCGCGGCATGCCGACGACAGGGCGGGGATGGGAGGAACGGCCTCATGGCCGATGTCGACGACGCGCAGACGGCCGAAGCCGTCCTGCGGGAAATGCAGCAGGAGACGGCCGGCTCGGGTTCGGCGCTGGTCCGCCCGCTGGAGATCGCGGCGGCCGGGCTTCTGGTCGTCATCATCCTGCTGCTGCTCGGCGGCGTGACCTCGCGCTATCTGCTCTCGCTGCCGGTGGTCTGGATCGACGAGGCGGCGGCCACCGCCTTCCTCTGGCTCGCCATGCTGGGCGCCGCCGTCGCCATCGACCGCAACGAGCATCTGCGGCTCACGCTGTTCGTCGGCATGCTGCCCGAGCGCTGGCGCGGGCCGGTGCACGCCTTCGGCCTGCTCGTGGTCGCGACCTTCCTGCTGGTGATGGCCTGGCCGGCGATCGATTACATCATCGAGGAATCCTACGTCACCACCGCCGCCCTCAACATCAGGGCGAGCTGGCGGGTGGCGGCGATCGCCACCGGCATCGTCGCGATGCTGGCGCTGCTGCTGCACCACGCGGTGCGCCACTGCCAGGTGCGCCATCTCGTCATGGCGGCGGCGCTGATCGCGACCGTCGCCGGGCTCTGCTTCCTGCTGACGCCGGTGTTCAAGACGCTCGGCTATCTCAATATCCTGATCTTCCTGATCGGCGTGGTCGGCTTCTGCCTGGTGGCGGGCGTGCCGATCGCCTTCTGCTTTGGCATGGGGGCGCTCTGCTTCCTGGCCTTCTCGACCAATGTGCCGATCTTCGTGATGATCGGCCGCATGGATGAGGGCATGTCGAGCCTGATCCTGCTCTCGGTGCCGATCTTCGTGCTGCTCGGCTGCGTGCTCGACGCCACCGGCATGGGCAAGGCGATCGTCGACTTCCTCGCCTCGCTGCTCGGCCATGTCCGCGCCGGCATGTCCTATGTGCTGCTCGGCTCGCTCTTCCTGGTCTCGGGCATCTCCGGCTCCAAGGTCTCCGACATGGCGACCGTCGCCCCGGCGCTGTTCCCCGAGATGAAGCGGCGCGGCTACCAGCCCAAGGAGCTGATCGCGCTGCTCTCCACCGGCGCGGCCATGGCCGAGACGGTGCCGCCCTCGATCGTGCTGATCGTGCTCGGCTCGGTCGCCGGCGTCTCGATCGCCGGGCTCTTCACCAACGGCCTGATGGTCGCCGCCGTGCTGCTGGCGGTGCTGGCCGTGCTGGCCCGCTGGCGGGCGCGCGGCGAGGTGCTGGGCGGGGTGCGGCGCGCGCCGCTGGCGACGATCGGCAAGACCGCGCTGATCGCCGGCCCGGCGCTGCTGCTGCCCTTCCTGATCCGCGGCGCGGTCGGCGGCGGCGTCGCCACCGCCACCGAGGTCTCGACCATCGCGGTGCTCTACGCGCTGATCGTCGGCGTGGTGCTCTATGGCGGCATCAGCTGGAAGCGCTTCTACGGCATGCTGGTGGAGACCGCGGCCCTGTCGGGCGCGATCCTGATGATCCTCGGCACCGCGTCCGCCATGGCCTGGGCCCTGACCCAGACCGGCTTCGCCCGCGACCTCGCGGTGATGATGACCGGGCTGCCCGGCGGCTGGATCACCTTCATGGCCGTGACCATCGTCGTGTTCATGATCCTGGGCTGCGTGCTGGAAGGCCTGCCGGCGATCGTGCTGATGGCGCCGCTGATGTTCCCGATCGCCAAGAATCTCGGCATCAACGACGTGCACTATTCGATGGTGGTGGTGACCGCGATGAATATCGGCCTGATGACGCCGCCGATCGGCATCGGCTTCTACATCGCCTGCAAGATCGGCAACGTCCCGCCGGACGAGGCGATGGGCGCGATCTGGCCCTATCTGCTCGCCCTGCTCGGCGGGCTGATCATCATCGCCGGCGTGCCGTCCTTCTCCACCATGTTCCTCTGAGGAGGGGGCGGGGGCCGCGCGGCCCCCGTCACGGCGCGCGCGCCGGACCAGCCTGACTGACCTGCAATGACGGCGAAGACCGTCGCCAGACGACGACCAAGACCGGGAGGAAACCAGATGACCATTTCACGCCGCACCATCCTGCAGGGCGCCACCGCCACCGCCGCCATCGGGACGTTCTCGATCGGCGCGCGCGGCCAGCAGAGCGCCGAGTTCACCTACAAATACGCCAACAACCTGCCGATCTCGCACCCGATGAACCAGCGGGCCAACGAGGCGATGGAGAAGATCAAGGCCGAGACCAAGGGCCGGGTCGTGATCCAGGTGTTCCCGAACAACCAGCTTGGCTCCGACACCGACGTGCTGAACCAGGTCCGCTCCGGCGGCGTCGAGTTCTTCACCCTCTCGCCGCTGATCCTCTCGACGCTGGTGCCGAACGCCTCGGTCAGCGGCATCGGCTTCGCGTTCCCGAACTACGACGCGGTCTGGAAGGCCATGGACGGCGATCTCGGCACCTATGTGCGCGGCGAGATCGCCAAGGCCAACCTGCACGTCATGGACAAGATCTGGGACAATGGCTTCCGCCAGATGACCTCGTCCAAGGGCGCGATCGCCAGCCCGACCGACCTCAAGGGCTTCAAGATCCGCGTGCCTGTCTCGCCGCTGTGGACCTCGATGTTCAAGGCCTTCGAATCGGCGCCGGCCAGCATCAATTTCGCAGAGGTCTACACCGCGCTGCAGACCCATATCGTCGACGGCCAGGAGAACCCGCTGGCGATCATCGCCACCGCCAAGCTCTACGAGGTGCAGAAGTACCTCTCGATCACCAATCATATGTGGGACGGCTTCTGGTTCCTCGCCAACCGCCGCGCCTGGCAGCGCCTGCCGGAGGATCTGCGCGAGATCGTCGCCCGCAACATCAACGCCGCCGCGCTGCTGGAGCGCCAGGACGTCGCCAAGCTCAATGACGGGCTGCGTGCCGAGCTGACCTCGAAGGGCATGGCGATCAACGAGACCAAGGCCGATGAATTCCGCGCCGCCCTGCAGAAGGCCGGCTTCTACGCCGAATGGAAGGGCAAGTACGGCGACGAGGCCTGGGGCATCCTGGAGAAGGCGGTCGGCGGCAAGCTGGCCTGAGCCCGTTCGCGCCGCAGCCCGCAGCCTTAAGGGCGCGGGCGTTCACGGCGCCGGCGCGTGACGCAGCGCCCCGCGGCGCTTGCCGCGGGCGGCCCGACGGCCGCCCGCTGTCCCGTTTTTGCGCGCTCGCCGCGGACATGCTTAACTCGCCCTTGACGTTCCGCCTGACAGGATCGCGTCATGACCCGCGACGGCCTGTTTCGCTTCGGAGGAGAGTTCCTCGACCCCGTCAGGGAGACAGCGTTTCGTGAGGCCAGGCTGGCCGAGACGCTGCGGCAATGCCGCCTGCTTTTCCTGTTCTCGGTGGTGCTGAACTCGCTGTTCCTGGTCAGCGACTGGCGTTTCCACGGCACCCCGCATTTCTATGTCGCGATTCCGGCCCGCCTCTTGGTGGTCGCCGGCTCCATCGTCGCGCTCGCCCTGCTGCACCATGCCCGGACCGTCGCCCAGACCGAGCGTGTCATGGTGTTCTGGCAGGCGGTGACCGCCGGCGGCATCGCCGTCCTGGTCTCGTCGCGCTCCGACCTCGCCCTGTTCGTTGTGCTGCTGCTGCCCTCGATCTTCTATCTCGTCGTGGCGATGTCGTTCCGGCTGACGCTGACGATGGGCGCGATGTGCAGCGCGCTGATGCTGATCGGCTATCTCGGCGCCGGCCCCTATCCCGAGACGCTGCCCGGCCTGCTGCTCGTCGTCTTCCTGATGAACTGCGCGCTCGGGCTCGTCGTCGTCCACGCCAACCGACTGCGCCGCACCGAATGGCTGGCGACCCAGGCCGAGCGCACCGCCAAGGACGCGCTGGCGGTCAGCCAGGAGATGATCGAGCGGCTGTTCATGGCCGTGCCCATCCCGCTGGTCGTGGCCGCGCGGGACGATGGCCGTTTCCTGCGCGGCAATGATGCGGCCCGGCGCTATTTCGGCAAGGACCTCGCCGAGCGGCAGATCCGGGACGTGCTCTTCGACCCCGAGATCCGCCGGCGGATCGACGCGGTCCTTTACGAGCGCGACCGGATCGTCGGCCAGGAGGCGCAGGTGCTCGACGCGGGCGGGGCGGTGCGCGACGTGCTCGTCACCGCCACCACGCTCGAGACCGACGACACGCCCGCCGTCGTCGCCGGCATCGTCGACATCACCGACCGCAAGGCCGCCGAGGCCCGCACCCGGCGCCAGGCCACCCATGACACGCTGACCGGCCTGCCCAACCGCCTGTTCTTCCAGGAGCGCCTGCGCGAGGTGCTCGACGGCGTGGCCGGGCCCGGCGGCGGCGCCTGCCTCTTCCTGATCGACCTCGACGACTTCAAGTCGGTCAACGACACGCTCGGCCACGATGCCGGCGACGAATTGCTGTTCCAGGCCGCGGCCCGCCTCGCGGCCAGGGCCGAGCCCGAGGATTTCGTCGCGCGGCTCGGCGGCGACGAGTTCATCGTGCTGACCGGCCTCCTGCTGACGCCGGACGAGGCGCTCGCCAAGGCCGAGGGCCTGCTCGATGCGCTGCGCGCGCCCTGCGAGCATGGCGGCCAGACCATCAGCCCGCGTGCCAGCATCGGCATCGCGCTGGCGCCGCAGCACGACGAGGACGCGGTCGAGCTGATGAAGGATGCCGACCTCGCGCTCTACCGCGCCAAGGCCGAGGGGCGCGGCATCGCGCTGGTCTACGAGGGCTCGATGCGCGCCGCGATGCTGCGCCGCGTCGCGGTCTGCCGCGGGTTGGCGAGCGCCCTGCTCGAGAACCGGATCGAACCGTTCTACCAGCCGCAGGTCGATCTCGAGACCGGCCGGATCACCGGCTTCGAGGTGCTGGCGCGCTGGCGCCACAGCGAGCGCGGCATCATCCCGGCCGCCGCCTTCCAGGAAGGTTTCGACGATCCCGAGATCGCCGCCGGCATCACCGACGCGATCGTCGCCGGCACCTTGCGCGACCTGCGCTCCTGGCTCGATTCCGGCCATGCGGTCGGCCATGTCTCGGTCAACCTCGCCGCCAGCGTCTTCCGCGACGCCGCGCTGGCCGAGCGCCTGCTGGCGCGGCTCGACTCCGCCGGGGTGCCGACGCGGCATGTCTCGGTCGAGGTTACCGAGAGCGTGCTGCTGACGCGCAATGCCGACGAGGCGGCGCGCGTGCTGTCGACGCTGCGCGAGGCGGGCCTTCGCGTCGCGCTCGACGATTTCGGCACCGGCTACGCCTCGCTGACGCATCTGCGCCGCTTCCCGGTCGATGCCATCAAGATCGACCGCTCCTTCGTCTCGCATCTCGAAGCCGAAGGCGAGGATGCGGCGATCGTGCGGGCGCTGGTGCATCTCGCCGCCGATCTCGGGCTCGAGGTCATCGCCGAGGGCATCGAGACCGAGGCGCAGGAGGCGGCGCTGCGCGCCTTCGGCTGCCGCATCGGCCAGGGCTACCGCTATGCCCGTCCGGTCCCGGCCGGGCGCGTGCCCTGGCTGCTGGAGCTGCCGCGCCTGCCGGCCGAACCCATGCGTGGCGGGATCGTCGCCGCCTGAGCTGCGCACTGGTCCTGCGCGCGTTTTCGTGGCGCAATGGCAGCCTGATTCAAACCTGCCTGCGAGACATCAGCGATGCGTGCCTTCTATCATCCCGACCAGTCCAAGCACGACCCGCAGCAATATATGCGCTTCGGCCGTGTGGTGGCGCCCAAGGACCTGCCGGAGCGGACCGAGCGGCTGCTCGGCGCGCTGGCCCGCCACGGGATGACGCCGGAGCTGCCGGGCGCCCATGGCCGCGACCCGATCCTCGCCGTGCACGACGCCGGCTTCGTGCGCTTCCTGGAGACCGCCTGGGAAACCTGGCAGACCCTGCCGGCCGAGCGCGGCCCCGAGGTCTGGCCCGCGACCTTCCCCTATTGGAGCGGCCGTCCCGACGAGGATGTCCGCCCGCCCTGCCGGCCGACCGGCTTCCTCGGCCAGCTCGGCTGGTATCTCGGCGACATGTCGGTGCCGATCGGCGAGCATTGCTGGACCTCGGTGCTGCGCTCCTCGGAGACCGCGGTGTCAGGCGCCGAGGCGGTGCTGGCCGGCGAGCGCGCGGTCTATGCGCTCTGCCGTCCCTCGGGCCATCACGCCCGCGCCGACCGCGCCTCCGGCTTCTGCTACGTCAACAACAGCGCGATCGCGGTCCAGCGCCTGCGCGCGCGCTTCGGCAAGGTGGCGATCCTCGACGTCGACGCCCATCACGGCGACGGCACCCAGCAGATCTTCTATCGCCGGCCCGACGTGCTCACCATCTCGGTGCATGCCGACCCGACCGACTACTATCCCTTCTACACCGGCTATGACGACGAGCGCGGCAACGGGCCGGGCGAGGGCTTCAACCTCAACCTGCCGCTGGTCCACGGCGCGGCCGGCCCCGAAATGGAGGCCGCCCTCGACCGCGCCGCGCGCGCCATCCGCGACTTCGGCGCCGAGGCGCTGGTGCTCGCCCTCGGCTACGACGCACACAAGGACGATCCGATCGGCGTGCTCAAGCTGGAGGCGGCCGATTTCGGCATGATCGGCGCCAGGGTCAAGGCGATGGGCCTGCCGACGCTGGTGGTGCAGGAGGGCGGCTACGCCATCGAGGCGATCGGCGACTGCCTCGACGCCTTCCTCGGCGGCTTCAAGGGCTGAGCCCGCGCGGCGCGGCGGCCGGGGTCGCCCGGCGGCCGGGCCTGCCGGCCGCCGCGCGCGACCGTCCGCCGGTTCCCCGGCGTGCTGCCGGCCGCGTGCCCGATGCGGGCGCGCCATCCCATCCCGTCGCGCTTGACTGATTTGCATAGGCATTTAACCTGCCTTGGAACGAAGGTTGCATCCATCCCGCCGTGCCCGCGGCGGCGTCGCGGCCGTCGACAACAGGGGAAGGGTTTCGGCATGACGGGATTGAAGCGTATCGGGGCGGCGGCCGGGTTCGGCGCGGCGCTCCTGCTGGCGGCCGGCGCGGCCCAGGCGCAGACCAAGGTCGCCATCGGCATGTCGGGCTGGACCGGCTTCGGTCCGCTGACGCTGGCCAAGGAGGCCGGCATCTTCGCCAGGAACGGCCTCGACGTGACGATCCGCAAGATCCCGCAGAAGGACCGCCACCTCGCCATCGCCTCGGGCGACATCCAGTGCGCCGCGACCACGGTCGAGACCTGGATCGTCTGGGACGCCGCCGGCATCAAGACCAAGCAGCTCTTCCAGCTCGACAAGAGCTACGGTGCCGACGGCATGGCCGTGCGCAACGACGTCTCGGCGATCAAGGACCTCAAGGGCAAGCGGGTCGCGGCGTCCGCGCCCGGAACCTCGCCCTATTTCGCCCTCGCCTGGTTCCTCAAGGAGAATGGCATGTCCGTGAAGGACGTGACCGTGGTCAACATGGAGCCGGGCCCGGCGGCGCAGGCCTTCATCGCCGGCCAGAACGACGCGGCCATGACCTATGAACCCTATCTCTCGACGGTGCGCGACAAGCCCGAGACCGGCAAGATCATCGCCACCACGCTCGAGTATCCGATGGTGATGGACACGCTCGGCTGCACGCCGAAATTCCTGGCGGAGAACGATGCCGCCGCGGCCGCGCTGACCAAGAGCTATTTCGAGGCGCTCGAGATGATCAAGGCCGACAAGGACAAGGCCTACGCCATCATGGGCGCCGACGTGAAGCAGTCGGGCGAGCAGTTCGGCAAGTCGGCGGGCTTCCTGCGCTGGTCGGACGCCGAGGGCAACAAGGCCTTCTTCGGCGGCGAATGGCAGGCCTTCACCCAGAAGGCGGCCAACCTGCTGCTCGAGGTCGGGCTGATCAAGACCAAGCCGGACATCGCCTCGCTGGCGGAGACGAAGTACGTCCTCGGCAAGTAAGGCGGCAGGGGCCGCGCGCGTGCCGGGGCGGAGCGATCCGCGGGATGTCCTGCCCGACGTCCTGCCCGACGTGCTCGGCCCCGGTCTGACCCTCGTGCTCTGCGGCACGCAGGCCGGGGCGGCTTCGGCCCGGCTCGGCGCCTATTATGCCGGCCCGGGCAACCGCTTCTGGGGCACGTTGCACGCGACCGGCTTGACGCCGCGCCGGCTCGCGCCGCAGGAGTTCCGCGCGCTGCCGGATTACGGCATCGGCCTGACCGACGTCGCCAAGCGCAGCTCCGGCCCGGACGCCGCGCTGCGGGGCGACCATTTCGACGCCGACGGGCTCGCGGCGCGCATCCGCGCTCATGCGCCCGCCATCCTCGCCTTCAACGGCAAGCGCGCCGCGCAGGCGGTGCTGCGGCCGCGAGGCCGGGCGCTCGCCTACGGGCTGCAGCCCGATACGCTCGGGACGACGCGCCTCGTCGTCCTGCCCTCCACCTCGGGAGCCGCCTCCGGCTTCTGGTCGATCGAGCCCTGGCGCGCACTCGCCGCCCTCGTCAAGGAAACGAGTTCCCCGCGATGAGACCCCTCCAGCCGGTATCGCCGGCCGCCCGCGTCGTCTACGGCGTCGCCTTCTTCGCGCTGTTCGTGGCGCTCTGGTCGGTGGCGACCTTCGGCGGCTACGTCCAGAAGCTGTTCCTGGCCGATCCGCTGACCATGCTCGCCGAGGGCTGGAATCTGCTCTTCGTGCACGGTTTCCTGTTCGACATCGGCATGACGATCTGGCGCGTGGTCGGCGGCTTCGTGCTGGCGGCGCTGGTGGCGCTGCCGCTCGGCATCATGATGGGCGCCTACAAGCCGGTCGAGGCGTTCCTGGAGCCCTTCGTCTCCTTCGCGCGCTATCTGCCGGCCTCCGCCTTCATCCCGCTGCTGATCCTCTGGGCCGGCATCGGCGAGGCGCAGAAGCTGCTCGTCATCTTCATCGGCTCGGTGTTCCAGCTCATCCTGATGATCGCGGTGGCGGTCGGCTCGGCTCGGCGTGATCTCGTCGACGCCGCCTATACGCTCGGCGCCAGCGATGCCTCCGTGGTGCGGCGGGTGCTGCTGCCCAACGCCGCCCCCGAGATCGCCGAGATCCTGCGCCTCGTGCTCGGCTGGGCCTGGACCTATGTCATCGTCGCCGAGCTGATCGGCTCCTCCTCCGGCATCGGCCACATGATCACCGACAGCCAGGCGCTGCTCAACACCGGGCAGATCATCTTCGGCATCATCGTGATCGGCCTGATCGGCCTGATCTCCGACTTCCTGTTCAAGGCGTTCAACCAGCGCCTGTTTCCGTGGGCGCAGCAGTCGTGAGCAAGCTCGTCATCGACAAGGTCGGCAAGGTCTTCCCGGCGCGGGGCAAGGGGCAGGCGACGCGCGCGCTGATGCCGACCTCGCTCAGCGTCGCCGACAACGACTTCATCACCATTCTCGGCCCTTCGGGCTGCGGCAAGTCCACCTTGCTGCGCATCGTCGGCGGGCTGGAGACGGCGAGCGAAGGCCGCATCATGCTCGACGGCGCGCCGGTGACCGGGCCGGGCGCCGATCGCGGCTTCGTCTTCCAGAGCTACACGCTCTTCCCCTGGCTGACCGTGGTGCAGAACATCGCCTTCGGCCTGCGCGAGAAGGGCATCGGCGAGCGCGAGCGGCTCGACATCGCCCGCGGCTGGGCCGGGCGCGTCGGCCTCTCCGGCTTCGTCGACCATTTCCCCAAGCAGCTCTCCGGCGGCATGCAGCAGCGCACCGCGATCGCCCGCGCGCTCGCCAACGATCCCAAGATCCTGCTGCTCGACGAGCCCTTCGGCGCCCTCGACAACCAGACCCGCGCGTTGATGCAGGAGATGCTGCTCGGCATCTGGGAGCGCGAGCAGAAGACCGTGCTCTTCGTCACCCATGACATCGAGGAGGCGATCTTCGTCGGCTCGCGCGTCGTGGTGATGAGCGCCCGGCCCGGCCGGATCAAGGCCGACATCGCGATCGACCTGCCGCATCCGCGCCCCTACACCATCAAGACCACGCCCGACTTCGTCGCCCTGAAGGAGCGGCTGGTCGAGGAGATCCGCGCCGAGGCGGTGCTCGCGGCGGAGGTGCACTGAAGCCGGTGCGGCCGGCGACCGTGGCGGCCTCGCGCCGCCCTCAGGCCGCCGGCGTCAGCCGCACGACATGAAGCGCGGCCGCGCCCGTCGCGCCGAGGCAGTCCGCGCCGCAGCTCCCGGTGCCGATCGCGGCATCGCCGGGCAAGAGCGGCTCGCCGTCCACCCGCCAGCCGCCCTCCGGCGCGATCAGCAGCAGCGTGCCGTCATGCGCGATGCGGTGCGGGCCTTGGCCGGTCAGGCGCACGACGCTGTGCGCGAAGCGGCCGCGTCGGGTCATCACGTTGAGATCGTCGATCGGCCCGTCCTGCAGCAGCCCGTCCACCGGCCGGTCGGCCGCGAACGGATAGGGGGCGCTGTCGCGGTCGAGCCGGACGCGCTCGCCGTCGCCGAAGGCCAGGGTGATGCCGGCGCCGGTGAGCACGCTCAGCGTCCGCTCGATGCCGGGGAAGGTGGAAAACGGCCCGTCCGTCCCGACATGCGCCATCGAGACGCGCCAGTCGAAATCCGCCATCGACGCGCCTTCGGGATGGACGGCGATCTCGGTGGTGGTCCCGCCGCCATTCTTCCACGGCATGCTGCGATAGCGCGCGGCGCGGATGATGCGCATGATGATCTCCCCCGGCGTTCAGACATCGCCCGGGCCGTTCCGGGGCCGCTTCACGCAGTCGTTCAGAGCTTAACGCCCTTTCGTTCCGGGCTCATCACCCTGTCATTCGGGACTTAATGCGCTTTTGGTCCAGGCCAATCCCGCTGTCATTCTGGGGCCTCGCGCAGCGAGGAGCCCGCAACCCATGACGGGGTGAGACCTGACGATCCCGCCCGTTGAACAGCGCGCACCCGGTCGTGGGTTCCGGGCTCGCCCTTCGGGCGCCCCGGAATGACAGAGGGGGCGCCGGTATGGGGGCGTCACAATGACGGGCGGCCACCTACCCCAGGATGCCAGGCAGCTTCAGCCCCTTTTCGCGGGCGCAGGCGAGTGCGATGTCGTAGCCGGCATCGGCATGGCGCATCACGCCGGTGGCCGGGTCGTTCCAGAGCACGCGCTCCAGCCGCTTCGCCGCTTCTGGCGTGCCGTCGGCGACGATGACCACGCCGGCATGCTGCGAATAGCCCATGCCGACGCCGCCGCCATGGTGCAGCGAGACCCAGGTCGCGCCGCCGGCGGTGTTGAGCAGGGCGTTGAGCAGCGGCCAGTCGGAGACTGCGTCGGAGCCGTCCTTCATCGCTTCCGTCTCGCGGTTGGGTGAGGCGACCGAGCCGGAATCGAGATGGTCGCGGCCGATGACCACGGGCGCCTTCAGCTCGCCCTTCGCCACCATCTCGTTGAAGGCGAGGCCGAGCCGGTGGCGATCGCCGAGGCCGACCCAGCAGATGCGCGCCGGCAGGCCCTGGAACTGGATGCGTTCGCGCGCCATGTCGAGCCAGTTGTGCAGATGCGCGTCGTCCGGCAGCAGCTCCTTCACCTTGGCGTCGGTCTTGTAGATGTCCTCCGGATCGCCCGAGAGCGCGGCCCAGCGGAACGGGCCGACGCCGCGGCAGAACAGCGGGCGGATATAGGCCGGCACGAAGCCCGGGAAGTCGAAGGCGTCGGCGACGCCCATATCCTTCGCCATCTGGCGGATATTGTTGCCGTAGTCGAGCGTCGGCACGCCCATGCGCTGGAAGTCGAGCATCGCCTTGACGTGGACCGCCATCGAGCGCTTGGCGGCCTCGATGGTGCCGGCGGGATCGCGCTCCTTGCGCTCCTCCCACTCCTCCAGCGTCCAGCCGGCGGGCAGGTAGCCGTTGAGCGGGTCGTGCGCCGAGGTCTGGTCGGTGACGACGTCGGGGCGGATGCCGCGCTCGACCATGTCGGGGAAGACCTCCGCGGCATTGCCGAGCACGCCGACCGAGACCGCCTTGCCCTTGGCATGCGCCGCCTCGACGATCGCCAGCGCCTCGTCGATGCTCGCGGCCTTCTCGTCGAGATAGCGGGTGCGCAGGCGGAAATCGATCGAGGAGGGCTTGCACTCGACCGCGATCATCGAGGCGCCGGCCATGGTCGCGGCCAGCGGCTGCGCGCCGCCCATGCCGCCGAGCCCGCCGGTGAGGATCCACTTGCCCTTGAGCGAGCCGCCATAATGCTGGCGGCCGACCTCGGCGAAGGTCTCGTAGGTGCCCTGAACGATGCCCTGCGTGCCGATATAGATCCAGGAGCCGGCCGTCATCTGGCCGTACATCATCAGCCCGGCCTTATCGAGATGATGGAAATGCTCCCAGTTGGCATAGGCCGGCACGAGGTTGGAATTGGCGATCAGCACGCGCGGCGCGTCGGCATGGGTGCGGAACACGCCGACCGGCTTGCCGGACTGCACCAGCAGCGTCTCGTCCGCCTCGAGCGAGCGCAGGGCTGCGACGATGCGGTCGAAATCCTCCCAGCTGCGCGCGGCGCGGCCGATGCCGCCATAGACCACGAGCTCGCCCGGCTTCTCGGCGACGTCGGGGTCGAGATTGTTCATCAGCATGCGCAGCGCCGCTTCCGTCAGCCAGGACTTGGCGGTGCGCTCGCTGCCATGGGGGCTGCGGATGACGCGGCTGTTGTCGATGCGGGTCATGACGGAAATCTCCCGGAACGATCGCCCGAAGGGCCGGATGAGGGGACGCGGAGGCCGGGCTCGCCGGCGCGCGCGGCCGAAACGGGGGCGGGGCGCCTCACGCGCCGAGCTCCGCGAAGCCGTCGATCCCGGCGGCCTCGCCCAGCGCGCCGGAGAGCACGAGCGCGGTGGCGGCGGCGAGGTCGGGCGCGAGGTAACGGTCCTCGGTGAGCGGCGCGATCTTCGCGCGGATCAGCTTCAGCACCGGCTCGAGTCGCGGCGAGCTCTTCAGCGGCCGGTGATGCTCGATCGCCTCGGCCGCCGCCATCAGCTCGACCGCGACGATGCCGGCGGCGTTGCGCGCCATGTCGAGCAGGCGATAGGCGCCATGCGTCGCCATCGAGACATGGTCCTCCTGGTTGGCGGAGGTCGGGATGGTGTCCACGGAGGCCGGATAGGCCCGCTGCTTGTTCTCGGAGGCCAGCGCCGCCGCCGTCACCTGCGCGATCATGAAGCCGGAGTTCAGCCCGGCGTCGCGGGCGAGGAAGGGCGGCAGGCCGCTCATCACCGGGTCGACCAGGAGGGCGATGCGCCGCTCGGCCAGGTTGCCGATCTCGCAGATCGCCATCGCCAGCATGTCGGCGGCGAAGGCCACCGGCTCGGCGTGGAAATTGCCGCCGGAGACCACCTCGCCCGGGCCGAGCACCAGCGGGTTGTCGGTGACGGCATTGGCCTCGATGGCGAGCGTGCCGGCGGCCTGGCCGATCAGGTCGGCGACCGCGCCCATCACCTGCGGCTGGCAGCGCAGCGAATAGGGGTCCTGCACCTTGCTGTCGCCGAAGCGATGGCTTTCGCGGATCTCGCTGCCGGCGATCAGCTCGAGCAGCAGGCCGGCGATGCGGATCTGGCCCTTCTGGCCGCGCAATTGCTGGATGCGCGGGTCGAAGGGCGTGTCGGAGCCCTTGAGCGCATCGACCGAGAGCGCGCCGGCGATCAGCGCGGCGTCGAAGACGCGCGTCACCGCGACGAGCCCGGCCAGCGCCAGAGCGGTCGAGACCTGGGTGCCGTTGATCAGGGCGAGGCCTTCCTTGGCGCCGAGCGTCAGCGGCGCCTGGCCGATGCGCGCCAGCCCCTCGGCCGCCGGCAGGGTCTCGCCGCCGATGCGGATCTCGCCGACGCCCATCAGCGCCGCGGTGAGATGGGCGAGCGGCGCCAGATCGCCCGAGGCGCCGACCGAGCCCTTGGCCGGCACCACCGGCAGCGCCCCGGCACGCAGCGCGCCGAGCAGCGCCTCGACCACCGCCGGCCGCACGCCGGAGGCGCCGCGCGCCAGGCTGGCCGCCTTCATGGCGAGGATCAGCGCCACGACGCCGTCGGGCAGCGCCGGGCCGGTGCCGACCGCATGGGAGAGGATGAGATTGCGCTGCAGCGTCGCGAGGTCGGCATCGGCGATGCGCACGCTGGCGAGCTTGCCGAAGCCGGTGTTGACGCCATAGGTCACGGTGCCGGCGGCGACGATGCCGTCGACGATCTCCTGCGCGCGGGCGATCGCGCCTGTCTCGGAGAGGCCGACGCTGCGGCCGTCGAGCACGGCGCGCCAGTCGGTGAGGCAAGCCTGGCCGGGGGTGAGGGCGAGCTGGGTCATTGGCCGTTCCGGATGCGGGCGTGGAGCGGGTTGAAGCCGATGCGGTAGGCGAGCTCGGCCGGGCGCGCGATCTCCCAGATCGCGAGGTCGCAGGCCTTGCCGGCCTCAAGCGTGCCGATCTCGTCCTGGAGCCCGAGCGCGCGCGCGGCGTTGCGGGTCATGCCGGCCAGCGCCTCCTCGGGCGTCAGGCGGAACAGCGTGCAGCCCATGTTCATGGTCATCAGCGGCGAGGTCAGCG
Source organism: Allobosea sp. TWI1241 (assembly GCF_039673065.1). Taxonomy (NCBI): domain Bacteria; kingdom Pseudomonadati; phylum Pseudomonadota; class Alphaproteobacteria; order Hyphomicrobiales; family Alloboseaceae; genus Allobosea; species Allobosea sp. TWI1241. Next base: position 105,351 of record NZ_JBDJKW010000008.1, read on the forward strand.
GCGAGGTGCCGGGATTGGCGTCGGTCGCCAGCGCGATCGGCACGCCATGCGCGCGCAGCAGGTCGATCGGCGGCTTCACCGTCTCGCGCAGGAAGTAGAAGGCGCCGGGCAGCACCACCGCGACGGTGCCGGCCTTCGCCATGGCGACGACGCCCGCCTCGTCGAGATGTTCGAGATGGTCGGCCGAGAGCGCGCCGAAGCCGGCAGCCAGCGCCGCCCCGCCGAGATTGGAAAGCTGCTCGGCATGGATCTTCACCGGCAGCCCCTTCGCCTTCGCGGCCGTGAAGACGCGCGCGGTCTCCTCGGGCGAGAAGGCGATGCCTTCGCAGAACACGTCGACCGCGTCGGCGAGGCCCTGCGCCGCCACCGCGTCGAGCATCGGCCCGCAGACCAGGTCGACATAGGCGCCGGAGCGGCCCTTATAGTCTCGCGGCACGGCATGGGCGCCGAGGAAGGTCGTCAGCACGCGCACCGGGCGCTCGCGGCCGAGCCGGCGCGCCACGGCGAGCACCTTGACCTCGCTCTCGGTGTCGAGCCCGTAGCCAGACTTGATCTCGACGGTGGTGACGCCCTCGGCCAGCAGCGCCTGCAGCCGACTGTCGGCGGTCTCGAACAGCGCGTCCTCGCTCGCCTCGCGCGTCGCCTTGACGCTGGAGACGATGCCGCCGCCGGCGCGCGCGATCTCCTCGTAGCTGGCGCCCTGCAGGCGCAGCTCGAACTCATGGGCGCGGTCGCCGCCATAGACGAGATGGGTGTGGCAGTCGATCAGGCCGGGCGTGATCCAGCGGCCGTCGCAGTCGATGGTCTCGGCCGCGCCGAAGGCCGGCGCCGCGGCGCGCGGGCCGGCATAGAGGATGCGCCCGTCGCGCGCCGCGACAACCCCGTCCTCGACCGCGCCATAGGGGGCGGATACGCTCGGCGCCATCGTCGCCAGACGCGCATTCACCCAGAGCCGGTCGCAGCTCGCCGATGCCTCAGCCACGTATCGCCCCTCTCGACTTCGTCTCCGTTCCGGGTAAGCTAGCTAATTGCATATGCAAAAAGCAAGCGGTGATTTGCCTATGCAAATCGGAGGGGTCGGCATGACGAGGCTGGAGCTGCATTGCGACGAGGCGCTGCTGCCGGGCGGCTTCGCCCGCTCGGTCGCGATCCGCGTGGAAGACGGCACCATCGTCGCGGTTGCGCCCGATGCCGATCCCGCGCCGGGCGTGCGCCGCCTGCCGGGCCTCACTCTGCCGGGCCTGCCGAACCTGCACAGCCATCTCTTCCAGCGCGGCATGGCCGGGCTGTCGGAACGGCGCGGCGCCTCGGAGGATTCCTTCTGGACCTGGCGCGAGGTGATGTATCGCTTCCTCGACCGTCTCGATCCCGACGATGTCGCGGCGATCGCGGCGCAGGCCATGGTCGAGATGCTGGAGGGCGGCTTCACCGCACTGGCGGAATTCCACTATCTGCATCACGACCGCGACGGCCGGCCCTATGCCGACATTGCCGAGATGGCCGGCGCCGTCGCCGCGGCGGCGGCCGAGACCGGCATCGGGCTCACCCTGCTGCCGGTGCTCTATCGCTACGGCAATTTCGGCGGCGCGCCGGCCGTCCACGGCCAGCGCCGCTTCCTGAACAATCGCGACGCCTATCTGCGGCTGGTCGAGGGGGCGGAGCGCGCGGTCGCGGCGCTGCCGGACGCACATGTCGGCATCGCCCCGCATTCGCTGCGCGCCGTCGCGCTCGACGACCTGCCCTGGCTCGCGGGCCTGAGGCCGCAGGCGCCGGTGCATATCCATGTTGCCGAGCAGACCCGCGAGGTCGAGGACGCGCTGGCGATCGCCGGCCGCCGGCCGGTGGCGCTGCTGATGGACACGGTCGCGGTCGATAGCCGCTGGTGCCTGATCCACGCCACCCATCTCGACGATGGCGAGCGCGAGGCCATGGCCCGTTCCGGCGCCGTCGCCGGCCTGTGCCCGATCACCGAGGCCAATCTCGGCGACGGCATCTTCGACGGGGTGCGCTACCGGGAGGCCGGCGGGCGGATCGGCGTCGGCAGCGATTCCAATGTCGAGATCGGCGCCGGCGGCGAATTGCGCCTGCTGGAATATTCACAGCGCCTGCGCGACCGGCGCCGCGCGCTCTGGGCTCAGGAGGGTGTCTCGGCCGGCACCCGCCTCTGGCGCGACGCCTGCGCCGGCGGCGCCCAGGCCTGCGGCCGGGCGATCGGGGCGATCGCGCTCGGCCATCGCGCCGATCTGGTGACGCTCGCGGCCGCGCATCCGGCGCTGGTCGCCAAGGGCGGCGACCTCGCGCTCGACAGCGCGCTGTTCGCCGCGCCCGCGCTGCCGGTGGCGCAGGTCCATGTCGGCGGCGAACAGCTGGTGACGGATGGCAGACATCGCGCCCGCGAGCGGGTAGAAGCGCGCTATGCGGCGGTGATGCGCCGCCTCCTGGCCTGAGATGCGCTTGACCGACACGACGCAAGATGCCGTGGCCCTGGACGGGGTGGGGCCGCTCTACGACCAGATCCGCCGCGCCATCCGCGACCTGATCGTCTCGGGCGCCTGGCCGCCGGGAACCGGCGTGCCCCCCGAGCACGCGCTGATGGAACGCCTCGGCGCCTCGCGCATGACGGTGCACCGCGCCCTGGTGCAATTGGCGCGCGAGGGGCTGATCACCCGCCGCCGCCGCTCCGGCACGATCGTCGCCTCGCCGCCTGCCAGCCATACCATGTTCGACATCCTCTCGATCCCCGACGAGGTGCGCGGGCTCGGTCAGGATTACGCCTTCCGCGTGCTCGAACGCCGTGACGGCAAGGCCCGCAGCGCCGAGATCGCCCGTTTCGAGCTCGGGTCTGCCGTCGAGATCGCTCATCTCACCCTGCTGCATTCGGCCGATGGCGCGCCGCATGTGCTGGAGGAGCGCGTCATCCATCTCGCCACCGTGCCGGATGCGGCGACGGAGGATTTCACGGCGATGCCGCCGGGCGACTGGCTGCTCCGGCACAGCCTCTGGACCCAGGCCGAGCATGCGATCAGCGCGGTCGCGGCCAGCGCCACGCAGGCCGGGCTGCTCGGACTGGCCGAGGGCGAGCCCTGCCTGCTGGTCGAGCGCCGCACCTGGAACCAGGAACGGCCGGTGACGGCGGTGCGCCTGCTCTATCCCGGCCACCGCCACCGCTTCGTCGGGCGCTTCGGCCCCTATGGCAACGTCTAGCACCCGGACATGCGAACGCCGGAGCCCCTGAGGGCTCCGGCGTCGCCGGCATCGCGGTGTTTCGCGGACCTTGGATCAGCAGGCGTAGCTGACGCGGCGGCCCCACTCGTCGCGGCCGACGCAGACGCGATCCTGCGTGGTGGCGGAGCCGATGATGGCGCCACCAGCGCCGCCGATCGCGGCACCGGCGAGGGCGCCGCCGGCGCGGCCCGTGGCGAGGCCGCCGACGAGGGCACCGGCACCCGCACCGACGACGGCGCCCGTCGCGGTGTTCTGCTCGCGGGCGGTGCAGGCGCCGAGCGTGCCGGCGACGAGGGCGGCGAGGAGAAGCTTGTTCATGATGGCGTCCTTTCGGCTTCAGGTCTGGATGAGGGTTTCGGAAGGCTGGTCGGTCTCGGGCGTCAGTTCTGGGTCGGCATCGGCGCGGGCTTGTAGGGCGGGGCGGTCTGGAGCGTCTCCGGCGCGAGGTCGAGCACCAGCTTCACCGCGCCGTCGCTGGCCCGCATCGGGCGGAAGGCGTCGTAGGAGATCGCGATGGTCTTGGCGCCGATCCCCATCACGCCGCCGACGCTGAGCAGCAGCGCACCGACGCGGCCGTCGCCGGTGACCAGCACGTCGCTGACCGTCCCGACCGACTGCTCCTGATTGTTCTGCACGGCGCGACCCGTCAGCTCGGAGCCGCGCAGCATGCCGTCGGCCACGCCGGCGGCGACGAAGGGGCCGGCGGAGGCAGGCAGGGGGGCATTGGCGACGGTCAACGGGCGCCCTTCTGCGGCATTGGCCGGCGACGGCTCGCTGGCGGTCTGCGCCAATGCGAGGCCGATGGCGCCGACGAGCATGCCGGCGACGAGCCCGTGACGGGCGACATGGCGGATGGACATGGCATTTCCCTCCGGTGCGCGGGTCTGTCGAGTGGCGAGGGCGCGCGGCCGCCTTCTGCGGACCGCGTCACCCGATCGGGAGACGCCCCTGTGGGGCCGGGCTCCCGATCGCCCGTTGCTCCCCACAACCGGCCAAAACCGCGTTTGTTCCGGGTTTTCGGACCGCCTCGCGCGCGCCCGGGCCTGCCCGCGTGCCGTGTCGACGCCGGGACGATCGGCGTCTTGAAGCCCTTATCGTCTGCGCCGGCGGGCTTTCGGCGCCGTGCCAATTTTCTTCGCTGCGGCGCGGAACAAGCCGGGAGGCGACGGGTTGATCAGCCACGTCGGCCGGCCCGGCTTCGAAACCGATGGAGGATGAGATGAGCGCGACCATGACTGCAGCTTCGACTGCCGCCAATCCGCTGATCGCGGGGGCCCGTGTCGCTGGAACGAACGTCTACAACGCCTCCGGCGATCATCTCGGATCGATCTACGACGTGATGCTCGACAAGGCGACGGGCAAGGTCGCCTACGCGATCATGTCGTTCGGCGGCTTTCTCGGCCTCGGCGAGAAATATCACCCGATTCCCTGGAGCATGCTCGACTATGACGTCGACAAGGGCGGCTACATCGTCCCGCTGACGCGGGAGAAGCTGGAAGCGGCCCCGATGTACGATGCCGAGGGCGAGCCCGACTGGCAGGATCGCGAGTACGGCAAGCGCGTCCACGACTATTACGGGACCATGCCCTACTGGATGATGTGAGCGCGCTTTAGGGGGACGCGCGCTCCAAAGGCGCAGCTCGCGGCGATTGCTATCCCCCCAGCCGGATCGTCGCGAATGCGTGGTGGGGGCCGAACGGCCCGCACCTTTTTTATCCGCGGGGCGATGTGCACCGGTCGCGCGCGCCCCGCCGGAACCCGCGCTCGCCCGTGGAACCAAACCGCCCCCGCCCGCGTCTTTCAGTGCCGGCTGGGACTTCGGTGCGGGGCGCGCCTGCTCTCCGACATGTTGCGAGGATCGACATGCTTATCCGCTACGGCTACCGGATCGAGATCGTGTGCGAGCAGCCGACGGCGCTGGTCACCATGCTCGACGTGCATCCCTCCCGTCACCACACCCTGGTTGCGCAGGACGCGATGAGCGCGACGGCGCTCGGCCCCGCCGGCGGCCAGGTGCCGCTCTCGCTGCACATCGATTCCTTCGGCAATGTCTGCCGCCGCCTGCTGGCGCCGGCCGGCGGGGTTCGCCTGGAAGCGCATGGCACCGTCCATGATCACGGCCGGCCCGACCCGGTCGTGCCAGAGGCCGGCCAGTCACACCCGGCCGAGCTGCCGCACGAGGTGATGCCCTTCCTGCTTGGCAGCCGCTATTGTGAGACCGACCGGCTGATGGACACGGCCTGGCGCCTGTTCGGCCAGGTCGAGCCCGGCTGGCAGCGCGTCCAGGCGGTGGTCGACTTCGTCCACAACCACCTGACCTTCGGCTACGCCTTCGCCCGCAGCACCCGCACCGCCGCGGAAGCCTTCGAGGAACGGATCGGCGTCTGCCGCGACTTCGCGCATCTCGCCGTGGCGCTGTGCCGCTGCCTCAACATCCCGGCGCGCTACTGCAACGGCTATCTGGGCGATATCGGCGTGCCGGCCGACCCGGCGCCGATGGATTTCAACGCCTGGTTCGAGGCCTGGCTCGATGGGCGCTGGTACACCTTCGACGCCCGCCACAACCAGCCGCGCATCGGCCGGATTCTGATCGCGCGTGGCCGCGACGCGACCGACATCCCGATGCTGAACAGCTTCGGCCCGCATGTGCTGCAGCGCTTCGAGGTGATCACCGAGGAGGTCGAGGAGACGACCACGCAGCGCGGCGCATCTCGCCAGCCGCCCCGCTACATCGGCATCGCGCCCGATGACGGGCGGCACGTCGCCGCTTGACCATGACCGGGGGGGCATCGCGGCGGGCGCAAGCCCCCAGGCGCTATCGCGTCGTCGGGAACGCGCGCGCCGGCACGGTGCTCGAAATGGGGCCTGATGATTTCGCGCGCCGTGTCGGCGAGGCCTTCCGCGCCGCCGGTTGCGAGGCCGAGGTCGCGCTCGCCCATCCGCGCGATCTGAAGGCCAGGCTGCGCGAGGCGGTCCAGGACCCCGATGCGATCGCGGTGGTCGCGGGCGGCGACGGCACCATCAACGGCGCGCTCGAGGTCTTGATCGAGAGCGATCGGCCGGTCGGCATCCTGCCGCTCGGCACCGTCAACGTGCTGGGGCGCGATCTCGGCCTGATGGGCACGCTTGAGGAGCAGATCCGCGGACTCTGCCAGGGCTCGCCGGTGGTGATGGACCTCGGCAGCATCGACGGCAAGCTGTTCCATTCGATCTCGGGCATGGGCTTCTTCAGCCTGATGGCGCGCGAGCGCGAGCATGCGCGCCGCCGCTTCCCCTTCAGCCGGGCGATGGCCTTCGCCTTTGCCGCCAGCCGCTCGATCCTGTTCACCCGGCCGATCCGGGTCGAGATGGAAATCGAGGGTGAGCTGCGCGAGGTCACGGCCGATGCCGTGCTGGTCACGGTCAACGCCTTCGACGGCGAGGACTGGCGCCGCAGTCGACTCGATGGCGGCCTGTTCGAGGTGCATGTGCTCGACACCGGCGGGCTGCTCTCGCGCTGCAAGGCGGCGGTCTCGATGGTCACCGGCAGCTGGCGCACCTCGCGCAACCTCGTGAGCTATTCCGGCACCGAGCTGACCCTGACCCGGCGTGACAAGCGCCGCGGCCATGTTACCTTCGACGGCGAGGTCGAGCGGCGCGCCGGCTCGCTTCACTACCGCCTGCTGCCGGCCGCGCTGCAGGTCATCGCCGCCCGCGAGGCGCAGCTCTGACCGGCCACGCCGGCCCGGACCGCTCGCCTTGCGCCTTCGCTGCCCGAGAGTCTTCCCGCCCGTGATCCGTCCGTCATGATCGTCCTGCAGCCGCGCATCCTCCTGCCCGTCGTCGCCGCCCTGGTCTTCGCCGGCCTGGCCTTCGTCGTGCTCTCGGGCCGCGACCTCTCCTTCGACCGCAGCGTGCTGCTGCTCTTCCGCGCGCCCTCCGACCTTGCCACCCCGCTCGGCCCGCCCTGGCTGCGCGAGGCGATGCGCGACCTGACCTCGCTCGGCAGCTTCGCCGTGCTCGGCACCATGCTGGCGGTGGCGGCGCTGATGCTGCGCGCCTGCGGCCATGGCCGGCTGGCCGCGGGCCTGCTCGCCAGCGTGCTCGGCGCGATGCTGATCAGCACGCTGCTCAAGATCGGCATCGGCCGCGAACGCCCCGACATCGTCGAGCATGCCGCGCGCACCTTCACCGCCAGCTTCCCGAGCGGCCACGCCTTCCTCTCGACGGTGGTGCTCAACGGCATCGCCGGCTTCGTCGGCGTCGCCTCCGGCCGGGCGGACATCGCGCGGCTCTGCGCAATGATCGCCTGGGCGCTGATCGTCACGATCGGCGTCAGCCGCATCTATCTCGGCGTGCACTGGCCGAGCGACGTGCTCGGTGGCTGGTGCCTCGGCCTGGCCTGGAGCAGCCTCGCGGTCGCGCTGGTGGCCCGCTGGAGTGCGACGCCGGGCGGGCGCGCGGAACCTTCCTGAGCGATCGGCGTTGCTGTTGGCGCCGCCGCGAAGCGGTCCCGATCAACGGTTCCGGAGTACGAAAGTCCCATGACGTCGCGCAACCTGCTCTTCCTGCTGATCGGCGCGCTGGTCGTCGGCCTCGCCGCCACCGGCTACGCCCTCTATCAGGAGAAGAAGCAGCCCGACGGGGTCGAGATCTCCGTCGGCAAGGGCGGCCTTTCCATCAAGGAGAAATGAGCCGTCCCGCCGGCGCCTCGCCGAGCGCAGGCGCCGGCTCGGCCGCTGCGGCCGTGACCACCCTGTTCCGGCCCTCGGCCTTGGCGCGGTAGAGCGCGTCGTCCGCCCGCTTCAGCATGGTGCCGAGCGTATCGCGCGCCAGGGGCTCGCTCGCCAGCCCGATGCTGACCGTGATCGCCAGCGCCTCGCCTGCATCGTTCCTGACCGGCGTCCGTTCGCAGAGCTGGCGGAGATGCTCGGCCGTGGCGCGCGCGGCGTCCGCCGCCTTGCCCGGCATGACGATGGCGAACTCCTCGCCGCCTAGCCGCCCGAACACGTCCTCGCGCCGCAGTTCCGCGCCGATGGCGGCCGAGAGCGCCGCCAGCGCGCGGTCGCCGGCGGCGTGGCCGTGCCCGTCATTGACGCTCTTGAAATGGTCGACGTCGAGCAGCAGCAGCGCCAGCGGCTCGCGGCGCTCGCGGCTGCGCAGCAGGGCGCGCTCGCCGCGTTCCAGCAGGGCGCCGCGGCTCAGCACGCCGGTCAACGCGTCGTGATTGGCGGCGTGGTCGAGCTTCGCCAGCAACGCGCCGCGCGCGCTGTTGATGCTCGCCACCATGATCGGCCCGAGCGCCACCAGCGCGAGGCCGAGCCGGTGCGAGACCGCCGCCGGGATGAAGGCGTCGGTGCCCGGCGGAATCGCCGAAACCAGCACCGTTCCCTGCCAGACGCCCATGACGAAGGTCAGAACCGCGGTCGGGAACAGGCCGTAGCTAAGCGCGCACCAGAGGATGGCCGGGATCGGCACCGAGACCGCACCCGAGCCGCCGACCATCGTGCCGACGGCGAGCGAGACGATCAGCGCCAGCAGCGGCAGGGACCGCAGCATGCCGTCGCGATCGGGGGCGCGCGGCCGGAGCCGTCGCGCGCGTAGCGTGGCGATGGGCGGCGCGGTCAGCACCATCGGCAGCACGACGAGATTGGCGGCGAGCTCGCTCGCCACATAGAGGGCCAGCGCCTGGGCCGGGCTGGAGCCGAAGAAGACAACGAGGCCGCCGGCCCCGACCACCGCCGAGACCGCGGCGCTCGCCAGGCTGACCAGCAGCAGAAGCAGGATCGACTGCGGCCGTGCCAGCCGCTGGTCTTCCGGGTCGGCCTGGCGGAAAAAGGCATGGCCGGCCAGCAAGCTGGCGAGGTTCGCCACGGTCAGCCAGAGCGAGAGCAGCGGCGGGGTTCCACCGACGAAGTCGGCGAGAAGATAGCCGGCGACCGCCCCGCTCAGGCTGAGCGGCGTGGCGAATTCCGACCGGCGGATCATCAGCCCGAGCAGCAGCGCGTTCGCCGGCCAGAACGAGGCGAGGAAGCCGACCGGGCGGGTGAGATGGCCGAAGCTTGCGGCGGCGAAGACGATCGCGCCGATCAGCAGGGCCGCCGGCATGGGCGGAAGGGGCCCGGTCCGGTGAGCGGCGGGGCCACCGGCAGGCTGGGACGGCCGGGGCGCTGTCATGGCGCCATCATCAACCACGAAAAGGTGAAGGCAAGCTGAAACCGCCCCGTTCCCGGCCGGTCTTGCGCTGGCGGCAAGGCGGCGTCACGCCGGCGGGCGGTGCTGCGGCGTGGTCATCGCGTCCGAAAGACGCTAAGAGCGGCTCTCCTTTGGACAGGCATGAGGTTTTGCGATGAATGCTCCTTTCAAGAATCTGATCGCCGGTGAGTGGACCGGTGCGCAGAACGTCTCGCGCAACATCAACCCGTCCAACACCGGCGATCTCGTCGGCGAGTACGCGCAGGCCTCGGTCGACGATCTCAACAATGCGGTCGCCGCCGCCAAGGCCGCCTTCCCGGCCTGGAGCCGCAGCAACCCGCAGGAGCGCTACGAGGTCCTGAAGAAGGCCTCCGACGAGATCCTGGCCCGCAAGGAAGAGCTCGGCCGCCTGCTGGCGCGCGAGGAGGGCAAGACCCTGGCCGAGGGCATCGGCGAGGCCGGCCGCGCCGGCCAGATCTTCGCCTTCTTCGCCGGCGAATGCCTGCGCCTGGCCGGCGAGGCCCTGCCGTCGGTGCGCCCGGGCGTCGGCGTCGAGATCACCCGCGAGCCGGTCGGCGTCATCGGCATGATCACGCCCTGGAACTTCCCGATCGCCATCCCGGCCTGGAAGATCGCGCCGGCGCTGGCCTATGGCAACTGCGTCGTGATCAAGCCGGCCGACCTCGTGCCGGGCTCGGCCTGGGCGCTGGTCGACATCGTGCAGCGCGCCGGCCTGCCCAAGGGTGTGCTGAACCTGGTGATGGGCCGCGGCTCGGTCGTCGGCCAGGCGCTGCTCAACCACAAGGACGTGCACGCGATCTCCTTCACCGGCTCGGTCGCTACCGGCCGCAAGGTCGCCGAGGCCTGCATCGCCTCCTCGCCGATGAAGAAGATCCAGCTCGAGATGGGCGGCAAGAACCCGCTCGTCGTGCTCGACGACGCCGACCTCAAGATCGCGGTCGAATGCGCCGTCCAGGGCGCCTTCTTCTCGACCGGCCAGCGCTGCACCGCCTCCTCGCGCCTGATCGTCCAGGCCGGCATCCACGACCGCTTCGTCGAGGCCTGCATCGAGCGCCTCAAGGGCGTGGTCGTCGACGACGCGCTCAAGGCCGGCACGCATATCGGCCCGGTCGTCGACCAGAGCCAGCTCGACCAGGACCTCAAGTACATCCAGATCGCCAAGGACGAGGGCGGCAAGCTGGCCTTCGGCGGCGAGCTTTTGAAGCGCGACACCCCCGGCTTCTACCTGCAGCCGGCGCTGTTCACCGAGACGACCAACGCCATGCGCATCTCGCGCGAGGAGGTGTTCGGCCCGGTCGCCAACATCATCCGCGTCAAGGACTACGAGGAGGCGCTTGCCATCGCCAACGACACCGAGTTCGGCCTGTCGTCCGGCATCTGCACCACCTCGCTGAAGCATGCGACGCACTTCAAGCGCAATGCCGACGCCGGCATGGTCATGGTCAACCTCGCCACGGCGGGCGTGGACTATCACGTGCCGTTCGGCGGCCGTAAGGGCTCGAGCTACGGCCCGCGCGAGCAGGGCGCCTATGCCCGCGAGTTCTACACCACGGTGAAGACCGCCTACACGCTGGCCTGAGCGGCCGCGACCGACGCCTGAGACGAGAAGGGCCGTGCCGCAAGGCGCGGCCCTTTTTCATGATCGTTTCTCTTGGCTGCTTCTCATGGCCGTTCGCGCCGCCGTCCCGGCCCGGCTCAGGCGAACAGCGCCTGCTCCAGCCCGGCGATGCTCGGCAGCAGCAGGTCGCTGAGCGGCCGCAGCGTCCCGGCGCTGCCGGCCCCGGTCAGCACGGCGACGCGCAGCCCGGCGCCCGCCGCCGCGGCCATGTGCATGTCGTGGCTGGAATCGCCGACCACCGCGACGGCGTCGGCCGGCAGCCCCGTCGCCGCGCAGAAGCCGTCGACCATGCCGCGCCCCGGCTTGGCGCCATGGCCGGAATCGTAGCCGCAGGCGAAGGCGAGATGCGAGGCGAGGCCGAAGCGCGCGGCCGTCGCCAGCACCGAAGCTTCGCTGTCGCTCGAGGCGATGCCGAGCCGCAGGCCGCGGCCGGCGAGGGCGGCGAACAGCGCGGCGAGATCGCAGACCGGCACCGCCGCCACCACCGCGCCCTGGAACAGCGCGTCGAGCCGCGCGGTCAGCTCCGCCGTGCCGAAGGGCGCGCCGGCCTCGACCCAGGCCCGCGCCACCTCCGCGGTATGGCCCGAGGCGAGCAGCCCGTCGGAGACGGCATGGCCGGTGGCGGGATCAACCCCGGCGACGGTCAGCAGCCTGGCCGCCAAGGCGCGGTCGCCCCCGGCCGCGAGCAGGCCGGCGCCGAGATTGGTCGGCGCCCAGCTCGCCTGGTAGTCGATCAGCGTGCCGTCCTTGTCGAACAGCACGGCGCGGATCGCCGGACGCGTGCTCACGCGACCGGGACCACGTCGACGCCTACGTCGAGTTTCTGGCTGCCGGGGCCGACGAGCACGCCGTCGAGCGGCGAGACGTCGGCATAGTCGCGGCCGATGGCGGTGACGATATGGTCGTCGCCGACGATCAGGTCGTTGGTCGGGTCGAGACCGATCCAGCCGGTCTCCGGGCCGCACCACAGGCTGACCCAGGCATGGGTCGCGTCGGCGCCCTCCAGCCGCGGCTGGCCCTCGGGCGGGATGGTGCGCAGATAGCCGCTGACATAGGCCGCCGGCAGGCCGAGCCCGCGCAGACCGGCGATCATGATATGGGCGAAGTCCTGGCAGACGCCGTGGCGCCGGGCGAAGGCCTCGCGGATCGGGGTCGAGACCTCGGTCGCCTCGGGGTCGTAGCTGAAGCCGGCGCGGATGCGCGCCATCAGGGCGCTGGCCGCCTCGAACACCGGGCGGCCGCGGGCGAAGCTCTCGCTCGCATAGGCGGTGATCTCGTCGACCAGCGGCACGAGCCGGCTGGGATAGAGCTGCTGCGCCGGCGAATCCGCGCCGAGGCTCTGGGCGGCGAGCGCCAGCTGCGCCACCTCCTCCCAGCGCCGGGTGATCGCCGGGAAGGGCGCCGCCCCGCGCTCGACCGCGACGCGCGCCGTCATCTCGATGCGCAGCTCGCGATGCGGCCTGGCGATGGTCAGCGTCGTGGTGCGGTTGCCGAAGAAGCAGAGCCCGTCCTGCCGCTCGGCGTCGCGCGGCGAGACGGTGATCTGGCTGGAGAGCACCTGCTGGCCGCCGCCCTCGCGCGGCAGCATGCGCAGCACGCAGCGCGCGAAGGGCACCGGCCGGCCATAGGCGTAGGTGGTGACGTTGCGGATGTCGTAGATCACGGCCGCCTCACGCGAGTTGCGTGGCGCGCGCGCCTTCGGGGCGGGCGTTCTGCAGGAAATAGCGCTCGGCCACCGCGTTGGAGAGCCCCATCAGCAATTGCTCGAACAGCAGGATGCTGGCGCGGTCGAGCCGGGCGGCCTCGGCGGTGCGCACCTCGGCCGAGAGCCTGACTGCCAGGCGCTGCGGCTCCTCCAGCATGCCGTTGTCGCTGAGCGAGGGCAGGGCGGCGAGCTCGGCGTGCAGCCGCTCGATCTGGAAGCCGACCGAGCGCGGGTTGTAGGGATCGAGCATCACCAGGTCGAGCACCGGCTGCAGCTCGACGCCGACCATGTAGCGCGAGCGGTAGGTGATCTGGGAATCGGTCAGGTCGAGCAGGGCGTCGAGGCAGTTGTCGGGGGCCGACGCCTCGGCGAAATGCCGGGCGAAGCGGCAGGTCGCGATGCCGCGCTCCAGCCGCCGGCCGATGTCGAGGAAGCGCCAGCCGGCGCCGCGCACCATGTTCTCCTGCGACAGGCCGGAGAAGGCGGCGAGCGATTTCAGCGCGCTGTCGGCGATCTCGAAGGCCTCGCCCTCGCTGGAGGGCTTGCGCGGGCCGGAGAGCTGGCGCTGCAGGTCGCCGAACAGCCGCCAGGCGTCGACCGAGAGCCGCTCGCGGATGACGGAGGCGGTGCGGCGCGCCTCGCGCAGCGAAGCGGCGGCCGAGCCGTATTCCTCGACGTCGTAGAGCGCGCTCGCCGCCTGCGCCACGATGCTGCGCCCCTTGGCGGCCGGGGCGGCGCCCCAGGCCGAGAGCAGCCGCGCCAGCCGGGCGATGGCCTCGGCATGGCCGGGCGCCTGGTCGTCGGCGTTGATCAGCCGGCCGAGCAGGGCGCGCACCAGCCGCAATGTCGCCTCGCAGCGCTCGAGATAGCGGCCGAGCCAGAACAGGTTGTCGGCGGCGCGGCTCGGCAGGATGCCGACGATGCGGCGGATGGCGATGGCGTCGCGGCTCGGCAGCAGCGTCACCGGCTCGACCGGCTGGTCGGAGGTCACCCAGACATCGCTGGAACGCACGCCGGAGCGCATGGCGACGGCCCGTCCGTCCCCGCTCTCGGCGATGCGGCAGAAGCCGCCGGGCATCACCTGCCAGCCATCCGGGGTCGCGGCGGCGAAGACGCGCAGCGTCATCGGCCGCGGGGTCAGCCGCCCGTCCTGCACCACCGGCATGGTCGAGAGCCGCAGCCGCTCCTGCGCCACCAGGTCGAGCCCGCGCCGCGCGATCGTCTCGCGCAGCCGCGCGCGCTCCGCCGCGGGCAGGGAGGCCACGGGCACCGGCTCGCCCGAGGCCTCGTCCGTCGTGCGGAAGGCGGGCGCGATGTCGAGCTCGTCGAGCCGCTCCAGCACTTGGGCGCGCGCCTGCGGATCGCCGCACCAGAAGCTCGCCGGGCTCGGCAGGATCAGCTCCTCGCCGATGACGGCGCGGCTCAGTCTCGGCAGGAAGCCGGTCAGCGCCCTGGCCTCGACCACGCCGGAGCCGAGCCCGTTGGCCACCACGACGCTTTCGCGCCGCACCGCCTCGACCAGGCCGGCGACGCCGAGCGCCGAGCGGGCGTTGAGCTCGAGCGGATCGGCGAAATCGCCGTCGATGCGCCGCCAGATCACGTCGGCGCGCTTGAAGCCGGCGATGGTGCGCACATGCACCCGCCCGTCGCGCATCACCAGATCGCCGCCCTCGACCAGCAGGAAGCCGAGATAGCGGGCGAGATAGGCCTGCTCGAAATAGCTCTCGTTGAGCGGGCCGGGCGTCAGCAGGCAGATGCGCGGCTCGACGCGCCGCGCCCGCGAGACCAGCCCGGCGCGGAAGCCCTGGAAGAAGCCGGCCAGCCGCTCGACATTCATGGTGCGGAACAGGTCGGGGAAGGCGCGGCCCATGGCGAGCCGGTTCTCCAGCGCATAGCCGGCGCCGGAGGGCGCCTGCGCCCGGTCGCCCAGCACCTGCCAGCGCCCGTCCGGCCCGCGGCCGAGATCGGCGGCGTAGAGCTGCAGCCGGCCAGCGCCCGGCGTGCCCTGCAGCGGGCGCAGATAATCCGGGCTGCCGGTGATCGCCGCCGCCGGCAGCAGCCCTTCGGCGACCAGGCTGCCGCGGCCGTAGACATCGGCGAGCAATGCGTCGAGCAATTGGGCGCGCTGGGCGACACCGGCGGCGATGGTGCGCCATTCGGCGCCGGTCAGCACCAGCGGTACATGGTTGAGCGGCCAGGGCCGCTCCCCGGCCAGCGGGTCGTCGGGATCGCCGTCGCCATGGATGCGGTAGGAGACGCCGGTGTCGCGCGCGTGCCGGTCGGCCAGGCCGAAGCGCCTGTGCAGCTGCTCGCCGGTCAGCGCGCTCCATTCGGCGAGCAGCGGCTCCCATCGCGGATGCACCGACCCGTCCGGCGCCATGAGCTCGTCATGGGCGCCGGCGAGCGGACGATAGCCCGCCAGCAGGGCGGCGCGGCGTTCGCCGCGCACCCGTGCGGAGCCGCTCCGGCCCTGGATCGGCATCGCCGGCCTCAGGCCCCGGCCGGGCGGCGCAAATCGAGCGTCATGGGGAACTCCGGATTGCGCTCCTCCGCGGGAATCGCCAGCGCGCCCGGACTATGGCCGATCGCCTCGAAACGGGCCAGCCTGCGTGCCTCCGCCTCGTAGGAATTCACCGGCGGCGTCTCGTAGTTGCGCCCGCCCGGATGCGCGACATGGTAGACGCAGCCGCCGAGCGAGCGCCCGGCCCAGAGATCGACGATGTCGAAGGTCAGCGGCGCGTCGACAGGCAGGGTCGGATGCAGGCCGAAGGCCGGCTGCCAGGCCTTGAAGCGCAGGCCGGCGACGCTCGTCCCGGCGGCGATCTCGGTCATCGGCAGGCGCCGGCCGTTGCAGCAGATCGCGTGCCGGCCCGGCACCAGCCCGGTCGCCTTGACCTGCAGCCGCTCCACCGAGCTGTCGACATAGCGCACCGTGCCGCCGATCGCGCCCTGCTCGCCCATGACGTGCCAGGGTTCGAGCGCCTGGCGCAGCTCCAGCTCGACGCCGCTCTGGACCACCTTGCCGAAGAAGGGGAAGCGGAACTCCTGCTGCGCCGCGAACCAGGTCGGATCGAAGGCGTAGCCGGCGCCGCGCAGATCGGCGAGCACCTCGGCGAAATCGGCCGCGACGCAGTCGGGCAGCATGAAGCGGTCGTGCAGGGTGGTGCCCCAGCGCACCGGGCGCCCGGTCTGCGGCTGGCGCCAGAACCAGGCGAGCAGCGCCCGGATCAGAAGCTGCTGCGCCAGCGACATCCGCGCATCCGGCGGCATCTCGAAGGCGCGGAACTCGATCAGCCCGAGCCGGCCGGTCGGCCCGTCGGGCGAATAGAGTTTGTCGATGCAGATCTCGGTGCGGTGGGTGTTGCCGGTCACGTCGATCAGCAGGTTGCGGTAGAGCCGGTCGACCAGCCAGAGCGGGATCGCCGGCTCGCCCGGCCCCGGCGTCTGCGCCAGGGCGATCTCGAGCTCGTAGAGCTGGTCGTGCCGCGCCTCGTCGATGCGCGGCGCCTGGCTGGTCGGGCCGATGAACAGGCCGGAGAACAGATAGGACAGCGAGGGATGGCGCTGCCAGTAGAGCACCACGCTCTTGAGCAGGTCGGGCCGGCGCAGGAAGGGGCTGTCGGCCGGGGTGACGCCGCCGAGCACGACATGGTTGCCGCCGCCCGTGCCGGTATGGCGTCCGTCGACCATGAACTTCTCGGCACAGAGCCTGGCCTGCCGCGCCTCCTCGTAGACGCCGCGGGTGATCGCCACCGCCTCGCGCCAGTCGGCGGCCGGGTGGACGTTGACCTCGATCACGCCGGGATCGGGCGTGACCTTGATCACCGCAAGCCGCGGATCGTGCGGCGGGGCATAGCCCTCGATATGGACCGGCTGCCCGGTCGCGGCCGCCGAGGCCTCGATGCCGGCGACGAGGTCGAGATAGTCCTCCAGCCGCTCGACCGGCGGCAGGAAGACGCAGACCACCCCGTCGCGCACCTCGATGCTGAGCGCGGTGCGCACCGCATCGGCCGAGAGGTCCTGCTCGACGATGTCCTGCCGCGCCACCTCCGGGCCGGAGGCCACCGGCTGGGCGATCGGCTGCGGATGCGCCTCCGCGGCGGGGGGGAGGGGCGGCGCGGGCGGAGGTGCTGCTGGCGCGGCGCCGGCCGGCGGCAGCGGGCCGCGCGGCTCCATCGGGTCCTGCGGATGGACATGCGGATAGGCGCTGGCCGGCAGGTTGGGCAAGGCGCCGAGCGGCAGACGGTAGCCCACGGGCGAATCGCCCGGCACCAGGAAGAGCCGCCCGCGCCGAAGCTTCCACTTCTCCGAGCGCCAGCGCCGGTCGCCGGCCTCCGCCTGCCAGCGCTGCACCGGGATGACGTATCCGCTCGGCCGGCCGAGCCCGCGCTCGAAGACGCGCACCATCCGGGCCCGTTCCTCGGGGTCGGAGAGCTTCGGGTCGAGCGGGTCGACATTGGAGGGCAGCTGGCCCTCCTTCAGCAGCCAGTGGCCGGGATCCTCATAGGCCGGCAGCACATGGTCGGCGCCGATGCCGAGCCGCTCCGCCAATTGCCCTGCGAGACGCTCCACCGCCGGCTGCTCCGGCTCCGGCGGCGTCTCCGCCGCGGCCTCGCGCGTGGCGCCGGGCTCCGGCGCGATCAGGGCAGGGTCGCGCCAGATCGGCTCGCCGTCGCGGCGCCAGTACAGCGCGAAGGCCCAGCGCGGCAGGCTCTCGCCGGGATACCATTTGCCCTGGCCGTAATGCAGCATCCCGCCCGGCGCGAAGCGCGCGCGCAGGCGCCGGATCAGCACGTCGGCGCGCTGGCGCTTGCTCGGGCCGACGGCGGCGGTGTTCCATTCCTCGCCGGACTGGTCGTCGATGGAGACGAAGGTCGGCTCGCCCCCCATGGTCAGGCGGACGTCCTGCGCGGAGAGATCGGCCTCGACCTGCTCGCCCAGCGCGTCGAGCCGCGTCCAGGCCTCGTCGGAGAAGGGCAGGGTGATGCGCGGCACCTCGTGCACGCGCTCCACGCTCATCTCGAAGCCGAACTCGGTCTGGGCATAGCTCGCCAGGCCGCTGACCGGCGCGGCCGAGCGGTAATGCGGCGTCGCGGCCAGCGGCAGATGGCCCTCGCCGGTCAGCAGGCCCGAGGTCGGGTCGAGCCCGATCCAACCGGCGCCGGGAATGTAGACCTCCGCCCAGGCGTGCAGGTCGGTGAAGTCCTTGTCGGTGCCGCGCGGCCCTTCCAGCGGATCGACGTCCGCCTTCATCTGGATCAGGTAGCCCGAGACGAAGCGGGCGGCGAGGCCGAGATGGCGCAGGATCTGGACCAGCAGCCAGGAGCTGTCGCGGCAGGAGCCGGAGCGCAGCGCCAGCGTCTCCTCCGGCGCCTGCACGCCGGGTTCCATGCGGATGCCGTAGGCGATCATGCCCTGCAGCCGGGCGTTGAGGTCGACCACGAAGCTGACCGTGTTCGTCGGTTCGCGCGGGATGCCGGCGAGCAGGGCGGCGAGCAGCGGCCCGGCCTCCTCGCGCACCAGATAGGGCGCGAGCTCGTCGTGCAGCTCCTCCGGATAGGCGAAGGGGAAGGTCTCGGCCTCCTCCGCCACGAAGAAGTCGAACGGGTTGATCACCGACAATTCGGTGACGAGGTCGACCGCGATGCGGAACTCGGTCACCGGCTCGGGAAAGACGTAACGGGCCAGCCAGTTGCCGTTCGGATCCTGCTGCCAGTTCACGAAATGCGGCGCGGGCGTCACCGTCAGCGAATAGCTGCGGATCGCCGAGCGGCAATGCGGGGCCGGCCGCAGGCGGATGATCTGCGGCCCCAGCGTGACCGGGCGGTCGTAGCGGTAATGGGTGACGTGGTGCAGAGCTGCGATGATGGCCAAGGGCGTTCGCCTGCTGCGAGGTCGGTGGTCCACGATAGCGGCGCGACGGCGGGGGGCAAGCCGCTTCCGGCGCCGCGACTGCCGGCAAAGCGGGCTTATGCGCGCGTCCTGCGCAGGCGGACGCCCCGGCCCGCCGTCCCCGGCGCTGGCAAAGCCGGCGCGATGGTCGCATTGTCGTCGCAGGATTCGGTTCGACTGGCGTGAACCGGCCAGGAGTTTTCAGACCATGGATGCCATCGCCGAGCGCCTGCTCAATCTCGAGGCCACCCCGCAGCGCACGCCGGTGCCGCCCTTCGACCTGGTGATCTTCGGGGCCGGCGGCGACCTGGCGCTGCGCAAGCTCTTTCCGGCGCTGGCGCAGCGCAACGAGGAGGGCGTGCTGCCGGGCGAGAGCCGGGTGATCGGCATCGTGCGCAAGCAGGCCGACATCGAGGGCGTGCCCAACCAGGTCGCGGCCAAGCTCGCCGAGGCCGGCTTCTCGCCGGAGCGGATCAAGGCCTTCCGCCAGCGCCTGACCATGGTGATGCTCGACGCGGTCAAGCCCGAGACCTATGGCGCGCTCGCCGAGGCGCTGGGCGAGTCCCAGCGCGTGCGCTCCTTTTATCTCTCGACGCCGCCGGACCTGTTCATCCCGATCTGCGAGAACCTCGCCGCGGCCGGCATCCTGACGCCGACCTCGCGTGTCATCCTCGAGAAGCCGCTGGGGCGCGACCTCGCCTCGGCGCGCGAGATCAACGACGCCGTGGCCCGCATCCTGCCGGAAAGCCGCACCTACCGGATCGACCATTATCTCGGCAAGGAGACGGTGCAGAACCTGCTGGTGCTGCGCTTCGCCAACACGCTGTTCGAGCGCTCCTGGTCGAGCCGCGACATCGACAACGTCCAGATCACCGTGGCCGAGACGGTCGGGCTGGAGCAGCGCGCCGGCTATTACGACAAGGCCGGCCATCTGCGCGACATGGTGCAGAACCATGTGCTGCAATTGCTCTGCCTCTTCGCCATCGAGCCGCCGAACCTGCTGGAGGCTGATGCGGTGCGCGACGAGAAGGTCAGGGTGCTGAAGGCCCTGCGCCCGATCGTCGGCCCCGACGTGCAGCGCCATACGGTGCGCGGCCAGTACGGGCCGGGCGTGCTCGACGGCCAGCGGGTGCGCGGCTATGCCGAGGAACTCGGCCATCCCAGCAACACCGAGACCTTCGCCGCCATCCGCTGCGAGCTCGACACCTGGCGCTGGGCCGGCGTCCCGATCTATCTGCGCACCGGCAAGCGCATGGCGCAGCGCTATTCCGAGATCGCGGTGACCTTCAAGCCGGTGCCGCACTCGATCTTCGGGCGCTCCCCCGGCTGCGACGAGTTGATGGCCAACCGGCTGCTCATCCGTCTGCAGCCCAATGACGGCGTGCAATTGCAGCTGATGATGAAGGTCCCGGGCTCGGGCAAGCTCAAGATCGTGCCGCGCCAGCTCGACCTGCGCTACGACACCGCCTTCGACGTGCGCACCCCCGACGCCTATGAGCGCCTGCTGACCGACGTGATCCGCGGCGACCAGACACTGTTCATGCGCCGTGACGAGGTCGAGCAGGCCTGGGGCTGGATCGACCCGATCCTGGCCGGCTGGCAGGAATACTACCCGCAACCGCATCGCTATGCCGCCGGCAGCTGGGGTCCCTCGCAGGCCATCGGCATGATCGAGCGCGAGGGCCGTTCCTGGGCCGATCCGGAGATCGCCTGATGACCATGCCCGGACCGCTGGTGCGCCATCGCTTCGAGACGCTGGCCGACGCCTCGGAGGCGCTGGCCGAGGCCGTCGCGGTGCGCCTGCGCGCCCTGATCGACGCCCAGGGCTCGGCGCTGCTCGCCGTGCCCGGCGGCACCACGCCGGCGCGCTTCCTCGCCGCGCTCGGCGGGCAGGATCTGCCCTGGCAGCGTGTCACCGTGATGCCGACCGATGAGCGCTTCGTCGCGCCCGACGATCCGGCCTCGAACGAGCGGATGATCCGCGCCGCCTTCGCACCGCTGCGCGACGGCAGGGCCCAGTTCGTCTCCTTCCACAATGCCGGCGACGATCTCGAAGCGGCCGCCACCAGCCTCGACCGGGTGCTCAGCGCCCTGCCGCCGCTCGACATCCTGGTGAGCGGCATGGGCGCCGACGGGCACATCGCCTCGCTGTTTCCCGGCGAGACGGCGGCGCTCTCTGCACCGGCCGCGGTGCACGCGGTCGCGGCGGCGCCGCCCGACCTGCCGCCGCGCCTGTCGCTCTCGCCCGCCAGACTGGCCGGCGCCGGCCATGCCGCGCTGCTGATCACCGGCGCCGAGAAGGAACGCGTGCTCGCCGCCGCCGCCGAGCTGCCGGCCGCCTTGCCGGTCGGCCTGCTGCTCGCCCGCTCGCAAGGGCTCGACGTCTACTGGGCGAAGGCGTAAGCGAACCCCAAACGAGGCCTAGCCGCGAGCGGCCCGGAGCGCTGCCGGGCCGGCCGCGCGGCCGGACGCAGCCCGAGAGGAAACCGATCATGTCCACCGATCCCGAAATCGCCCGTCTCGCCGCCTGCGGCGTCGTGCCCGTCGTCGTCATCGACGAGGTCGAGGTGGCGGTGCCGCTCGCGGAGGCGCTGCTCGCCGGCGGCATCGACGTGATCGAGATCACGCTGCGCCGGCCGGCCGCCATGGCGGCGCTGGAGGAGGTGGCCAGGCGCGTGCCGGCGATCCTGCCGGTGGCGGGCACCGTCGTCACCCCGGCGCAGGCCGCCCAGGTCCGCGACGCCGGCGCGCGCGCCGTGGTCAGCCCCGGCTTCAGCGAGAGCGTCGATGCGGCGATGCGCGCCACCGGCCTGCCCTGGCTGCCCGGCGTCTCGACCGCCTCCGACTGCATGCGCGCGGTCGAGGCCGGCCGCCTGACCTGCAAGTTCTTCCCGGCCGAGCAGTCCGGCGGCGTGCCGGGGCTGAAGGCGCTGTCCGGCCCGTTCCCGCAGCTGCGCTTCTGCCCGACCGGCGGCGTCTCGCTCGCCAATCTCGGCTCCTATCTCGCCTTGCCGCAGGTCGCCTGTGTCGGCGGCTCCTGGCTGGTCCCGGCCGATGCGGTGACGAGCCGCGACTGGGCGACGGTCACCCGGCTGTCGCGCGAGGCCCGCGCCAAGGTTGCCGAGCTGCGCTGAGCCGGCCAGTCACGCGGCGAGGACCTCAGTCGTCGCCGCGCACGCCGCTCCAGGCCAGTTCCTGGACATAGGTCCGGATATCCGCCGGCCAGCCGGCCGCCTGCCGGAAGAAGCCGATCTCGTCGTCGGCGAAGAGCGCGCGCGTCGCCTCCTCGAAGCCCGGCCGGTCGCCGGCCAGCGGGCTCATCACGCGATAGGCGCGCTCGCGGGCGATGCGGCCCTGCGTCTGCCCGCCATCGCCGCGCCGCGCCTCGTCGATCAGCCGCCGCAGTGCCTGCGAGGCGCCGCCCGGCTGCTCCGCCAGCCAGTCCCAGTGCCGCGGCAGGAGCGTGACCTCGCGCGCCACCACGCCGAGCTTCGGTCGGCCGCGGCCGCGCGGCAGCTGGGGATCGAGCCGCGCCACGATCTCCGCGTCCGTGCCGCGCAGGTCGAGATCGATCACCGCCCCCGTCCGGTCGTCGAAGGTCAGGATCGTCGCATCCGGACGGCGGTCGAGGCGCTGCCGCACCGCGAGCGCGACCTCGGTCAGCGGGCCGCGGGCGAGGAAGCTTTCGCCGTCGAAGGCGGTGGCGGGACGATCTGCGTCGGACATGGGCGGCTCCTGATGGCTGCCATTAATTACCCGGGCGAAAAGTCTTGAGTCAATATGATCCGGGTGATAATTGCCGCCCCTCGAACAGCAGGAGGGCGCGATGCGTCAGGACGACAGGAAGGCGGCGATCGCGGCCTATCGCGAACGCAAGGTGGTGGGCGGGATCTATCTGCTGCGCTGTGTGGCGAGCGGCGAAGCCTGGGCCGGGCAGGCGCCGGACCTCGCGACGATCCGGAACCGGCTCTGGTTCACGCTGCGGCAGGGCAGCCATCGCCAGCGCAGTCTACAGGCCGCCTGGGCCGCCCATGGCGAGGACGCCTTCGCTTTCGAAGCGCTCGAGCGACTGGACGAGAAGGCGCTGGAGGCCGGCCGCGAGCGCGTCATGAAGGCGCGGCTGGCGCATTGGTGCGCGCAGCTTGGGGCGGACGCGCTGTGACCGCCGCATCGTCATGCGGCGCTTGTCTTCGGCATCCACGTCTCGCGATCGGCATGTGATCAGCCGAGCGCAAGACGTGGATGGTCGGGACGCGCCCGACCATCCTGGGGGAGGGCTTCAGCTTGCCAGCCCCTCGACGACGAGATCGGCGATCGCCAGCGAGCTGGTCAGCCCGGGGCTCTCGATGCCGAGCAGATTGACCAGCCCGGGCACGCCGTGGATGGCGGGACCGTCGATGCGGAAATCCGGCATCGGCTCGCCCGGCCCGTGCAGCTTGGGGCGCACGCCGGCATAGTCGGCGACCAGCGCCCCGTCGGGCAGGCCCGGCCAATAGGTGCGGATCGCGGCGTAGAAGCTCTCGGCGCGGGCCGGATCGACCACGAGATCCTGGTCGTCCTCGACCCATTGCACGTCCGGCCCGAACTTGACCCGGCCGGCCATGTCGATGGTGGCGTGGATGCCGAGGCCCGCCTGCTCCGGCACCGGGTAGACCAGATGGCGGAAGGGCTGCTTGCCGAGCAGCGAGAAATAATTGCCCTTGGCGAAGGACTGCTTCGGCACCTCCTCGGCGGGGAAGCCTTCCAGCCGCGAGAGCAGGCGCGGCGCGCCGTGGCCGGCGGCGTTGACCACGGTCTTCACTGTGTAGGTCGCCGGATCCGCGCCGCCGAAATCGACGCTGAAACCCTCGCCCTCGCGGCGCCAGGCGGTGATCGGCGTGTTGAGCGCCAGCGAGCCGCCGGCCGCCTCGCACTCGCCGAGCAGCGACAGCATCAGCGCATGGGAATCGACCACGCCGGTCTCGGGCGAGAACAGCGCGATCTCGCAGGTCACCTCCGGCTCGAGCTCGCGCGCCTCGGCCGCGTCGACCCAGCGCAGCGAGCCGACGCCCGAGGCCTCGGCGCGCGCTGCGATCGTCTCCAGCGCCGGGCGCTGGCCGGCATGGGTGCCGACGATCAGCTTGCCGCAGGCGCGGTGCGGCACGCCGCGCTCGCGCAGATAGTCGTAGAGCCGCTTGCGGCCCTCGACGCAGACCCGCGCCTTCAGCGAGCCCGGCGGATAGTAGATCCCGGCATGGATGACCTCGCTGTTGCGGGCGGAGGTCTGCGTGCCGATGCCCTCGGCCGCCTCGGCGATCACGACTTCGCGGCCCGCCAGAGCGAGCGCGCGCGCAGTGGCGAGGCCGACGACGCCGGCCCCGACCACCAGACAATCGATGTCGGTCATGCCGAGCGCGCGGGCATCGCGGTCTCGACGAGGCCGGCCCAGTAGGCGATGCCTACGGGGATGGCGGCGTCGTTGAACTCATAGGCCGGGTGGTGCAGCCCGGCGGAGTCGCCGTTGCCGATGAAGATATAGGCGCCCGGCCGCTCCTCCAGCATGAAGGAGAAGTCCTCGCCGCCCATGGTCGGCGCCACCTCGGTGTCGACCACGTCGCCGGCGAAGACGCTGCGCGCCGTCTCGGCGACGAAATCGGTCTGCGCCGCATGGTTGAAGGTGACCGGATAGCCGCGCTGGTAGTCGAGCGTGTGGCTCAGGCCGAAGGCCTGGCTCGTGCCGGCGACGATCTCGCGGAAGCGCGTCTCGGCGAGGTCGCGCATCGCCGGGGTCAGCGAGCGCACCGTGCCCTTGATCTCGACGGTCTGCGGGATGACGTTGAAGGCGTCGCCGGCATGGAAGGTGGTGACCGAGACCACCACGGAATCGAGCGGGTCGGCATTGCGCGAGGCGATGGTCTGTAGCGCCGAGACGATCTGGCAGGCGCCGACGATCGGGTCGATCGTCTCGTTCGGCTTGGCGGCGTGGCCGCCGCGGCCTTCCAGCTTCAGCACGAAGCCGTCGGTGGCGGCCATGATCGGCCCCTTGCGGATGGCGAACTGGCCGACCGGCAGGCCGGGCATGTTGTGCATGCCGTAGACTTCCTGGATGCCGAAGCGGGCCATCATGCCGTCTTCGCACATCTCGCGGCCGCCGCCGCCGCCTTCCTCCGCCGGCTGGAAGATCAGCACCACCGTGCCGTCGAAGTCGCGGGTCTCGGCGAGATATTTCGCCGCGCCGAGCAGCATCGAGGTGTGCCCGTCATGGCCGCAGGCGTGCATCTTGCCCGGCACCGTCGAGCGATGCGGCAGGTTGGTCTCCTCGTGGATCGGCAGCGCGTCCATGTCGGCGCGCAGGCCGATCACCTTGCCCGAGCCCTGGCCGCGGCCGCGGATCACGCCGACCACGCCGGTGCGGCCGATGCCGGTCTCGACCGTGTCGACGCCCCAGGCGCGCAGCTTCTCGGCGACGACGCCGGCGGTGCGGTGCACGTCGAAGAGCAGCTCGGGATGGCGGTGGAGGTCGCGGCGGATCTCGACGATCTCGGGCTCGATGGCGGCGATGAGTTCGGATTTGGGCATCAGGTCCTCGATCGGTGCGTCTGGCCGGCCGCCGGGGCGGGGCGTCGCAGGCAAGCTAGCGCGCTCGGGCGCGGGGGGTAAGGGGGCGATCGCTCATGATCGCCCGGAGCGGCGGGCATGGCGGACTCAGAGGCCGAACTCGCGGCGCCAGGCGTCGAGATCGGCGAGCGCGACATTGGAGCCGCACAGCACCAGCGCGACGCGCTCGCCGGGCTGGAAGCTGTCCCGGCGAGCGATCGCCGCGGCGATGGTGCAGGCGGCGGCCGGTTCGAGCAGCACCCGCCCGTTCTCCAGCGTCCAGACCAGCTCGCGCACCGCCTCGGCGTCCGGCACCACCACGATCTCCTCCAGCATCTCGCGGGCGGCGGCCAGCGTGCGCTCGGTGGCGAAGGGCGCGCCCAGCGTGCGGGCGATCGAGGTCGGGCGGATCGGCACCGGCTTCCCGGCCGCCAGCGCCTGCGTCATCGTCGTCGCGCCCTCGGTCTCGACGCCGTGGACGCGCACCGCCGGATCGAGCCCCTTCAGCGCCGCACCGACGCCGGCGACGAAGCCGCCGCCGCCGATCGAGACGAAGACATGGTCGATGCGGCCACCGGCATCGGCCGCGAGCTCGAGCCCGACCGTGCCGTGGCCGGCGATGATCGCCGGGTCGTCATAGGAATGGACATGGGTCATGCCCTTGGCCTCGTAGGCTTCCGCCTTCGAGAAGGCGGCGAGTGCGTCCTCGCAGAGCTCGACCTCGCCGCCGGCCTCCTGCGTCAGCCGGATGCTCAGTGGTGCCACCGATTTCGGCATCAGCACTAGCGCCCGCGTGCCGAGCATGCTCGCCACCAGCGAGACCGCGATGGCGTGGTTGCCGCCGGAGACGGTGACGACGCCGCGCGCCTTCTCGGCATCGGAGAGGCCGAGCAGCTTGTTGAAGCAGCCGCGCACCTTGAACGAGCCGGCGAGCTGCAGGCTCTCGACCTTGACCACGGTCTCGACGCCGAGGCGCTGCGACAGGCCGGCGCTGCGGAAGGTCGGGGTGCGGCGCACCCGGCCGGCGATGCGGGCGGCGGCGGCCTGGATATCGGCGAGGGAGACGTCGAAGGGCATGGGCGCTGGATCTCTGGCGGGCTCTGCGTCGGTCCGAACAAGAGCGCGCCGGGCGCGGGCCGGTCAAGCGTGCGCCGCCGGTTGACCTGCGGGCGGCGCGCCGTAGCCTCGGCGGCACGGTTCCTGCCTGTGGTTCCTTGTGAAGGAGGTCACCCGACGTGCGCTATACGCCGAGGGACATGCTGGCCAAGCTGGTTTCGTTCAACACCGAATCGCAGCGGAGCAATCGCGAGCTGATCGATTTCTGCCGCGACTACCTCGCCGCCCATGGCGTCGAGGCCGTGGTGGTGCCGAGCCCCGACGGGTTCAAGGCCAATCTCTACGCCACCATCGGGCCGCAGGTGGAGGGCGGCGTCGTGCTCTCCGGCCATACCGACGTGGTGCCGGTGGCCGGGCAGGACTGGAGCTCCGACCCCTGGACGCTGACCGAGCGCGAGGGCCGGCTGCACGGGCGCGGCACCTGCGACATGAAGGGCTTCGACGCCATCACGCTCGCCCTGGTGCCGGAGATGCTCGAGGCCGGGCTGAAGCGGCCGGTCCACATCGCGCTCTCCTATGACGAGGAGGTCGGCTGCATCGGCGCCCGCGTGATGATCGACGCCATGGTCGCCGCCGGTCTCAAGCCCTCGGCCGTCATCGTCGGCGAGCCCTCGATGATGCAGGTCGTCACCGGCCACAAGGGCGGCACGCGCATGCGCACCACGGTGCGCGGCCACGCGGTCCATTCCAGCCGGATCGATGTCGGCGTGCCGGCGATCATGGTGGCCGGCCAGCTGGTGGTCTGGCACGAGGAGGTGATGCGCGAGAACGCGGCGCAGACCCCGTCCGACAACGGCTTCGAGCCGCCCTACACCACGCTGCATGTCGGCACGATCACGGGCGGCACGGCGGTCAACATCACCTCCGAGCATTGCAGCTTCTCCCATGAGGTCCGCGTCATCCCCGGCGAGAGCGACGACGCCTATGTCGCGCGCTACCGGGCGCGGATGGCCGAGCTCGAGGCGCGGATGCAGGCGATCGCGCCCGAGACCGGCATCACCATGGAGGTCACCTCCTTCACCCCGCCGCTGGCGCCCGAGAACGGCGGTGCAGCCGAGGTCCTGGCGCGGCGGCTGACCGGCGACAATGGCAGCCATGTCGTCGCCTACGGCACCGAGGGCGGCCTGTTCCAGGGCGCCGGCTGGTCGACGGTGGTCTGCGGGCCGGGCGACATCGCCCAGGCCCACCAGCCCGACGAGTTCATCACCATCGCGCAGCTGGAGGCCGGCACGCGCTTCGTGCGCGGGCTGATCGCCGAGCTGTCGCGCTGAGGCAAGGGGGCGGACGTGGCAAAGTGCCTCGTCTCTTTTGCGGACTGGACGCCCGGTCCGAACCCTCGCTAAGCTCAGTCTTTCGCAGGGTCGTCAGACGAGGAAAGCCTCGCCGGCCAGTACCACTCCTGGGGAGGGGTGGTCGCGCAACCAACGGGAGCAAGTCGCATGTCCTTCAAGTCCCATTGCCTGGCGGCGGTCGCGGCCATCGCGCTGATGTGCGGCGCGGCGCAGGCGCAGACCCTGCGCTACGCGAACCAGGGCGAGCTGAAGTCGCTGGATCCGTACACGGTCAACGAGACGACGACGAACGCGCATCTCGGCCATCCCTATGAGGGGCTGACGGCCCGCGACAGGGACCTGAAGATCATCCCGGCGCTTGCCGAGAAATGGGAGGTCTCCCCGGACGGCCTGACCTGGCGCCTGTTCCTGCGCAAGGGCGTCAAGTTCCACGACGGTTCCGACTTCACCGCCGACGACGTGCTGTTCTCCGCCGACCGCGTGCGCGCGCCGGGCTCCAACTTCACCACCCGCATCCCCACCGACGCCAAGTTCGTCAAGGTCGACGACCACACGGTCGACGTCGTGCTGAGCAAGCCGAACCCGATCCTGAACGCGCAGTGGGACACCTGGTACATCATGTCGAAGAAGTGGGCGGAGGCGAACAACGCCGTCGCGCCCACCCCGGCCGCCGCGACCACGCCGAGCCATGCCTCGCTCAATGCCAACGGCACCGGTCCCTACCGGATCGAGAGCCATCAGCCGGGCGTGAAGACCGTCTTCAAGCTCAACGAGAACTACTGGAAGAAGATCGACGGCAACATCAAGGAGATCGTCTTCACGCCGATCGCCTCGGACGCCACCCGCGTCGCGGCGCTGCTCTCGGGCGAGGTCGACGTGATCGAGCCCGTGCCGGTGCAGGACATCCAGCGCGTCGAGGCGTCCGGCAACGCCCAGGTGCTGACCGGCCCCGAGCTGCGCACCATCTTCCTCGGCATGGACCAGACCCGTGACGAACTGCTGGAGTCCAACGTCAAGGGCAAGAACCCCTTCAAGGATCCGCGCGTCCGCCAGGCCTTCTACCAGGCGATCGACATCGAGACGATCAAGAAGCGCGTCATGCGCAACCTCTCGACCCCGTCGCCGCTGATGATCGCGCCAGAGCTGTTCTCGCATGAGGGCTTCACCCGCGCCAAGTTCGACACCGAGGGCGCCAAGAAGCTGCTCGCCGAGGCGGGTTATCCCAACGGCTTCGAGGTCGGCATGGACTGCCCCAACGATCGCTACGTCAATGACGGGCAGATCTGCCAGGCGGTGGTCGGCATGCTCGCCCGCGCCGGCATCAAGGTGAACCTGAACGCCCAGCCCAAGGGCCAGTACTTCGCCAAGGTGCTGAAGACCGGCGGCTACAACACCTCGTTCTACCTGCTGGGCTGGACGCCGGGCACCTTCGACAGCCACAACGTGCTCTACGACATCCTCGGCTGCCGTAGCGACGGCACCTCGCGCGGCGAGACCAATCTCGGCAACTACTGCAACAAGAAGGTCGACGAGCTGACCGACAAGATCCTCGTCGAATCCGACAAGGCCAAGCGCGACGCGATGATCAAGGAGGCGTTCAAGATCACGGTCGACGAGTTCGCCTACATCCCGCTGCACCAGCAGGCGCTGGCCTGGGGCGTCTCGAAGAAGGTCAAGCTCGCCCAGCGCGCCGACAATTCGGTGCTGCTCTACTACGCCACCAAGGAGCCGTGAGGCGCCGGGCGGGGCGGGCCTGACGCCCGTCCCGCCACCGCATCCGGCCATGCCTCCCGCCGCGGCGGGAGGCGCTCCGCCAGGGATATCCGGACCTCGCGCCGCCTTATGGCGCGGACGGCACCCGTTTTCTGCACGGACCGCCGCCACGGGCCGCCGTCCAGTTTCTTAAGGCGAACATGCTCGCATTCATCCTGCGCAGGCTCGTCCAGTCCCTCATCGTGATGCTCACGGTGGCGCTGATCGCCTTCGCCATGTTCCGCTTCGTCGGCGATCCGGTGAACCAGCTGGTCTCGCTCGACACGCCGCAGGAGCAGGTCGAGGCGATCCGCCGCTCGCTCGGCCTCGACGATCCGGTCATCGTCCAGTTCGGCCGCTACATCTACAACGCCGCGCGGCTCGAGCTCGGCGTCTCCTACCAGTTCCGCCTGCCGGTGATGTCGCTCCTGGCCGAGCGCGCCCCGGCGACGCTGGAGCTCGCCTTCATGTCGGCGCTGTTCTCGCTGCTGGTCGGCATCCCGATGGGCGTCTACACCGCGCTGCGCCGCGACAGCGTGCTGGCCAAGCTGTTCCAGGCGGTCTCGCTGATCGGCATCAGCCTGCCGACCTTCCTGATCGGCATCCTGCTGATCTACCTGTTCTCGGTGACGCTCGGCTGGCTGCCCTCCTTCGGGCGCGGCGAGGTCGTCAAGATCGGCGACTGGTGGACCACCGGGCTGCTCACGGCCTCGGGCTGGCGGGCGCTGATCCTGCCCTCGATCACGCTCGGCCTGTTCCAGATGACGCTGATCATGCGCCTGGTGCGGGCCGAGATGCTCGAGGTGCTGCGCACCGACTACATCAAGTTCGCCCGCGCCCGCGGCCTCAAGACCCGCGCCATCCATTTCGGCCATGCGCTGAAGAACACGCTGGTGCCGGTCATCACCATCGCCGGCCTGCAGCTCGGCTCGATCATCGCCTTCGCCATCATCACCGAGACGGTGTTCCAGTGGCCGGGCATGGGCCTGCTCTTCCTCAGCGCGGTGCAGCGCGTCGATATCCCGATCATGGCGGCCTATCTGCTGCTGATCTCCTTCCTGTTCGTGGTGATCAACCTGATCGTCGACCTGCTCTATGCCGCGGTCGATCCGCGCCTGCGCGCCACCGTCGGCTCGCATTGAGGGAGGGATCGATGCTCGACCGTCAGGTGCTGCGCCACCCGTTCCCACCCGCGACCCGCATCTTCCTCGCCGCCGGCAGGGCGAAGGCCTTCGCGCCAACCTGCGGAGGAGCGTCATGACCGACACGACCGGTTCCGCCACGAAGCCGCCCTCCCTCTGGGCCCGCTTCCTCGACAGCGACATCCTGGCGAGCTTCCTGCGCTCCAAGGTGACGATGGTCGCCGCCTTCGTGGTGCTGCTCCTCTTCATCGGCGCCGCCTTCTCGCCCTGGATCGCGCCGACCGACCCGTTCGACCCGGCCAGCGTATTCCTCTCCGACGCCAACATCCCGCCGGCCTGGCAGGATGGCGGCGATCCGCGCTTCCTGCTCGGCACCGACGATCAGGGCCGCGACCTCTATTCGGCGATCCTCTACGGCCTGCGCGTCTCGCTGATCGTCGGCGGCCTCGGCGTGCTGCTGGCGGCGACGATCGGCATCACGCTCGGCCTGCTCGCCGGCTATCTCGGCGGCCGGGTCGACGCGCTGATCATGCGCATCGCCGACGTGCAGCTGACCTTCCCCGCCATCCTGATCGCGCTGCTGATCGACGGCGTGGTGCGCGGCATCTTCAAGGGGGCGAACCGCGAGGACACCGCGCTCTACGTGCTGGTGATCTCGATCGGCCTGAGCTTCTGGGTGCAGTATGCCCGCACCATCCGCGGCTCGACCCTGGTCGAGCGCAACAAGGACTATGTCCAGGCCGCCCGCCTCGTCGGCCTGCCGGCGCCGCTGATCATGCTGCGCCATGTCCTGCCCAATGTGATCGGCCCGGTGCTGGTCATCCTCACCATCAACCTGGCGCTCGCGGTCATCACCGAGGCGACCCTGTCCTTCCTGGGCGTCGGCCTGCCGCCGACCCAGCCCTCGCTCGGCACGCTGATCTCGATCGGCAACCGCTATCTGTTCTCGGGGGACTGGTGGATCGTCGCCTTCCCCGGCGCGACGCTGGCCATCCTCGTCCTGGCGGTGAACCTGCTCGGCGACTGGCTGCGCGACGCCCTCAACCCCAGGCTGAGGTGAGCCGATGACGGAACCAGTGATCTCGGTCCGCGACCTCACGGTCGAGTTCGTGACGCGGCGCGGCACGTTGCGCGCGCTCGACAAGGTCTCCTTCGACGTCGCCCGCGGCGAGGTGCTCGGCGTGGTCGGCGAATCGGGTGCCGGCAAGTCGGTGACCGGCTCGGCGATCATCGGGCTGATCGACCCGCCCGGACGCATCGCCGGCGGCGAGATCCGCCTGGCGGGCGAGCGCATCGACAACCTGCCGCAGGAGCGCATGCGCCGCATCCGCGGCAAGCGCATCGGCATGATCTTCCAGGACCCGCTGACCAGCCTCAACCCGCTCTATCGCGTCGGCGAGCAGCTGGTCGAGACGATCCGCACCCATACCGATCTCGACGCGGCCGGCGCGCGCAAGCGCGCCATCGCGCTGCTCGACGAGGTCGGCATCCCGGCACCCGACCGGCGCATCGACGGCTATCCGCACGAGTTCTCCGGCGGCATGCGCCAGCGCGTGGTGATCGCGCTCGCGCTCTGTGCCGAGCCCGACTTCATCATCGCCGACGAGCCGACCACCGCGCTCGACGTCTCGGTGCAGGCGCAGATCATCGCGCTGATCAAGCGGCTCTGCAAGGAACGCGGCACCTCGGTGATGCTGGTCACCCACGATATGGGCGTCATCGCCGAGACGGCCGACCGGGTCGCGGTGATGTATGCCGGGCGCATCGCCGAGATCGGCCCGGTGCGCGATGTGGTCAAGGCGCCGCTGCACCCTTACGCCCGCGGGCTGATGGGCGCGATCCCCTCGATCGAGGGCGATGCCGAGCGGCTGGTGCAGATTCCCGGCGCCATGCCGCGCCTGTCCAATATCCCGCGCGGCTGCGCCTTCAATCCGCGCTGCGGCGAGGTGTTCGAGCGCTGCCGCGTCGAGCGGCCGGAGCTGATCGACGTCGAGGGCCGGCAGGTCGCCTGCCATCTCTACGACCGCGAGCACCAACCCGCCCGCACTGGGGAGATCGCGGCATGACAGAGCGGCCCTTCGTCGAGGTGCGCGACCTCAGGCGCGTCTTCGACGTCTCCAAGCCCTGGCTGAACCGCATGCTGGAGCGGCAGGACAAGCAGTTCCTCAAGGCGGTCGACGGCGTCTCCTTCGATATCCGCAAGGGCGAGACCTTCGCGCTCGTCGGCGAGTCCGGTTCGGGCAAGTCGACGGTGGCGCGCATGGTGGTCGGGCTGCTGCCGCCCTCCGGCGGCGCGGTCTCGATCGACGGCATCTCGATGACCGACCGCGCCGTCTCGCAGGAGCGCCAGCGCCTGCGCCGGCGCATCCAGATGATCTTCCAGGACCCTTACGCCTCGCTGAACCCGCGCTGGCGGGTCGGGCGGATCATCGCCGAGCCGATCCGCGCCTTCGACGTGATCCAGGGCGAGCAGGCGATCACCGCCCGCGTCGGCGAGCTGCTGACGCTGGTCGGCCTGCATCCCGACGACGCCAAGAAGTTCCCGCACGAATTCTCCGGCGGCCAGCGCCAGCGCATCGCGATCGCCCGCGCGCTCGCGGCCGATGCCGAGTTCATCGTCTGCGACGAGCCGACCTCGGCGCTCGACGTCTCGGTGCAGGCGCAGATCCTCAACCTGATGCGCGACCTGCAGGAGCGGCTCGGGCTGACCTATCTGTTCATCTCGCACAATCTCGCGGTCGTGCGGCACATGGCGACGCGCATCGGCGTGATGTATCTCGGCCGCCTCGTCGAGGTCTCGGAAGGCAAGCGGCTCTTTTCCGACCCGCGCCATCCCTATACCCGCATGCTGCTCGAGGCGGTGCCGGACCTCGCCATGGTCGGCAAGCCGCGCGAGGGCGTGAAGGGCGAGATCCCGAACCCGATCGACCCGCCCTCGGGCTGCACCTTCCATCCGCGCTGCCCGCTGGTCTTCGACCGCTGCCGGGTCGAGGCGCCGGCGGTGATCGACGGCGTCGCCTGCCATGCGGTGAACCAGGGCCGCGCCGCCGCCTGAAGGCCTTAAGAGGGCGGCAGCGGGCGCGACCAGGGTCCGCCCGCCTTCGAGGTCTCGACGATCTCCGTCAGGGGCTGGCGCGCGCCGACGCCCGGCGGGCCGTGCGGCGCGTCATCCGGCATCCGCCCGCCCGCCATCTCGACCAGCGCCTGGATGCGCTTGGTGATCGAGGGATGGGTCGAAAACATGTCGGCGAAGCTGTTCTGGTCGTTCTCGAAGCACATATCCATGACGCCCGACGGCACGCCGTCGAGATCGGCGCGGCCGGAGATCTTCAGCAGGGCCGAGATCATCGCATCCGGGTTCTTGGTCAGTTCGACCGCGCCGGCATCGGCGAGATATTCGCGCGAGCGCGACAGCGACAGCCGCACCACGATCGCCAGGAACCAGGCGATCGCGATCACCGCGACGCCGATCAGGATCGCCGCGCCGCCGCCGCCCTTCCTGTCGCCGGAGGAGGACGACGATGAGGACGACGAGGAGCCGCCGAAGCCGCTGCGGCCCATGCCGCGGAACATCAGCTCGCCGACCAGCGAGATCACGCCGGCGATCACCACGGCGATCACCATCAGCCGGACGTCGCCATTACGGATGTGGGTGAGCTCATGGGCGATCACCGCCTCGAGCTCCTCGTCGCTCAGCGCTTCGATCAGCCCGCTGGTCAGGGTGACGGTGAACTGCTTGTCGTTGACGCCGCTGGCGAAGGCATTGAGCGCGTCGCTCTGGATGATGGCGAGCTTGGGCGTCGTCATGCCCCGCGAGATGCACAAGGTCTCCAGCATGCGGAAGAGCTTGGGATTGTCGCTCTGCGTGATGCCCCGCGCGCCCGTGACCGAGCCGATCAGCGCGACATTGGTCTTGAAGCCGATCAGCACCCAGGCGCCGGTCGCCAGCGTGATATAGGGCAGCCAGGAGACGAAGCTCGCGCTGGCGTCGCTGATCGGGTCCCGGTAGGGCGAGCCGCCATAGCCATAGGCGACCAGCATCAGCCCCCAGCAGCTCAGATAGACCAGCAGGAACAGGCCGGCGATCAGCAGCCGCGAGCGGATGCGGTTGCTGCGCTGGTGGGTGTAGAGCCCGAAGGCCTGGGCTGGCATGGCCGGCCCTCTAGAACTTCACGCTGGGCGCGACCTCGATCTGGGCGCGGGCCTGCTCGCCGACATCGAAGAATTCGCGCGCGGTGAAGCCCATCTGCGGCGCGAACAGCACGGCCGGGAAGGCCTGGATGCCGGTGTTGTACTCGCTGACCGCGTTGTTGAAGAAGCGCCGCGCCGCGGCCAGCTTGTCCTCGACAGTGCCGAGATCCTGCTGGAGCTGCTGGAAGTTGGCGCTGGCCTTGAGGTCGGGATAGGCCTCGCCGAGGGCGAGCAGCCGGCCGACGGCGCCGCCGAGCTGCTGCTCCGCCACCGCCTGGTCGTGCGCGCCAGTGGCCTGCTGGGCGGCATTGCGCGCCTTGATCACCGCGTCGAAGGTCTCCTTCTCGTGCGCGGCATAACCCTTCACCGTCTCTACGAGGTTGGGAATCAGGTCGTGGCGCTGCTTGAGCTGGACGTCGATGTCGGCGAAGGCCTGGTTGACGCGCTGGCGCATCGCGACCAGCCCGTTATAGGTCATCACCAGATAGACCACGAGGGCGGCGATCAGTCCGAGCAGGGCCCAGCCCATGGCATTCTCCTTCGGCGGGAGGCGGCGTTGGCGCAACCTCGCATGAAACGGTCGCGCGGGGAAAGGTCGGCACCCCGGCGCGGCCCGGTTCTTGTGGCCGTCTGAGGCGAAATCCGGGATGCGGGCGCGCGGGGAGGGGGAGCGATGAGGGACTGGCTTCGCCCGCTCGGCCCGGGACCGGCGCGCGGCGCCTATCTCAAGGCCGCGGGCCTCGTGCTCCTGGCCGCGATCCCGACCGCGGCCATGCTGACCTTCACCCCGCTGGAGACGGCGTCCGCCCTGTTCATGCTGCCCGGGCTGGTCGCCGCCGTCCGTTACGGTACCGGCCCCGCCATCTTCGCGGCGCTGCTCGGCGCGGTGATGTCGGCGCTGTTCTACGATCCCGTGCTCAGCGTGCTGGTGGTGACGCCGTCGCAGATCATCGATCTCGCGATCTCGCTCATCGTCGCGATCACCATCGGGCGGCTCGCCGGGCAGCTCAGGGCCGAGATGGTCCGCGTCCGCGAGGGCGAACGCCGGGTGCGCCGCCTCTACGAACTCGGCAGCGAGATCGCCGGCGCCGGCGACCTGCCGGCGATCTATGACATCGTCGCCCGCCATATGGGCGAGGAACTCGGCCGCGCGGTGGTGCTGTTCGCGCCGAACGAGGCGGGCGCGTGGGGGCCGGTCCGGGCCGACGCGGATGCGGTGGTGCCGGGGCTGGCGACCGAGGTCGAGGCCTTCGCCGCGCGCGCGCCGCACGATGGCGGCACCGAGATCGACCTCGTCGCGCCGCCGGGCGCCGGGCGCTGGCTGCTCTGCCGCCTCGGCGCCGCCAGTCGCCACGGCGCCGTGCTCGCGGTTGCGATGGAGGACGGCGCGGCCGGCGCGACGGGCGAGGTGCTGGTCCAGGTGCGCTCGATCCTGGAGGAGGGCGCCCGCTCGCTCGAGCGCCTCGGCCTCAGCCGCGCGCTGGAGGAACGCCAGCTGCGCCGGCGCAGCGACCTGCTGCGCGACATGCTGATGGGCGCGGTCTCGCATGATCTGCGCACGCCCGTCGCCAGCATCATGGGCGCGGCGAGCGTGATCTCCGGGGCGCCCGCGCTGGCGGCGGAGCCGGAGCTGGTCGCGCTCGCCGAGGCGATCGCGCTGGAAGCGCGCCGGCTCGATCGCCGCATCCAGAACCTGCTCGACGTCACCCGCATCCGCGCCGGCGCGCTGCAGCCGCGGCTGGAGGACATCGAGGCAACCGACATCGTCAACGCGGTGCTCGCCGGGCTGTCGGAACGGCTGCTCGACCGGCGCGTCGCCCTCACGGTCGCCGACGCGCACCCTTGGGTCCGCGTCGACCCGGTGCTGATCGAGCAGGCACTGGTCAACATCCTGGACAATGCCGCCAAATACGCGCCTGCCGGGGCGCCGGTGGCGATCGCGCTCGGGCGCAGCGGCGACCGCCTCGCCATCGACGTGCGCGACGAGGGGCCGGGCCTCGACGGCGGCGAGCAGGCGCATCTTTTCGAACGCTTCTATCGCGGCGAGCGTCATGCCGATATTGCTGGCGGCAGCGGGCTCGGCCTGACCATCGCGCGCACCTTCGTCGAGGCCTGTGGCGGCACGATCGAGGCGCTGAGCGGCGGGCCGGGCCAGGGCACGACGATGCGCATTCTGCTCCCCGTCTCGCCGGCGGGAGCGACCAGGGAGGACGAGGATGGCTGACGAAAGGGCGTCGACGGCGGCGCCGCTCGTGCTCGTCGTCGACGACGAGCCGCAGATCAGGCGCTTTCTCAAGACCGGCTTCG
This sequence comes from Allobosea sp. TWI1241, assembly GCF_039673065.1. NCBI lineage: Bacteria > Pseudomonadati > Pseudomonadota > Alphaproteobacteria > Hyphomicrobiales > Alloboseaceae > Allobosea > Allobosea sp. TWI1241. The sequence goes on from NZ_JBDJKW010000008.1 coordinate 142,362, forward strand.
AATTGCAGGGCTTCCGCATCGTTGAGGCCGGCACGGCGCGCGAGGCGCTGGAGGTCGCGGTGATGCGCAAGCCCGATCTCGTCGTGCTCGATCTCGGCCTGCCCGATGCCGACGGCGCCAGCGTGCTCGAGCAGTTGCGCGGCTGGTTCGACGGGGCGGTGATCGTGCTCTCGGTGCGCAATGCCGAGACCGACAAGGTCGCGCTGCTCGAAAAGGGCGCCGACGACTATGTGGTCAAGCCTTTCGGCATGGCCGAGCTGCTGGCGCGCGCCCGCGTGGTGCTGCGCCGCGTGGTCAGCCGCGGTGCGCCCGAGCCGGTGCTGCGCGTCGGCGCGCTGGCGCTCGACCTCGCCCAGCGCATCGTCACGCTGAACGGCGCGCCGGTGACGCTCTCGCCCAAGCAGTTCGCGCTGCTGCGGGCGCTCGGCATGCATCACGGCAAGGTGCTGACGCATCGCCAGCTGATGAAGGAGCTCTGGCCGCAGGACCCCGACGAGGACGTGCAGTATCTGCGCATCCTGATGAAGAAGCTGCGCGACAAGCTGGAGCCCGACCCGGCGCGGCCGGTCTATCTGGTGACCGAGCTCGCGATCGGCTACCGCCTGCGCACCCAGGAGCAGCTCGACCTGACAGGTTATGCCGAGGTTATGCCGTAGCCTTGTATAAGACATGGAACGGCTAAGCCCGTAACTGCTAGCGACGGCTCAATAAGCGCACAGGAAATGCGCCCGGAGCCGGGGCCTGTCCGGACGCCGTCCCGCGACCGCCGCGGCAGGCGTCGCAAGGCCGTTCCCGACCCCGGAGAACCCGGGGACGCCTGATGTTCAAACTCTGGTTGGCGCTCGCCACCGTCGGCGGCATGGCCGCGATGGTCTGGCTGGCCTGGACCTTCTGCCGGCAATTGCTGCCCTTCGCGCATGCGGTCGACCGCCTCGGCGGCTGGCTCGGCGTAATCGCGAGCTGGCTGGTGCTGCTCGCCTGCCTGGTCAGCGCCGGCAACGCCTCGATCCGCTACCTGGTCTCGTCCAGCTCCAATGCCTGGCTCGAGCTGCAATGGTACATGTTCGCCGGCATGGTCCTGCTCGGCGCGGCCAACACGCTGCGCGTCAACGAGCATGTCCGGGTCGACCTGCTCTACGGCATGGTCTCCGACCGCACCCGCCACTGGATCGACCTGATCGGCGGCGCGGTGTTCCTGACGCCGATGTGCGTCGTGCTGATCTGGTTCACCTGGCCCTGGTTCGTCCAGGCCTGGACGCTGAACGAGACCTCCAGCAATGCCGGCGGCCTGATCCGCTGGCCCGTGATCCTGCTGCTGCCGGTCGGCTTCTCGCTGCTGCTGCTGCAAGGCATGTCCGAGATGATCAAGCGCGCCGCAGCGCTGCGCGGCTTCCACCAGCACGAATTCGCTTACGAGAAGCCGCTGCAATGATCGACCTCATCCGCGCAAATCTCGGCCCCATGATGTTCGGGGGGCTGGTTCTCTTTCTGCTGATCGGCTACCCGGCCGCCTTCTCGCTGGCGGCGGTCGGCCTGTTCTTCGGCTTCATCGCGATCGAGATGGGCGTGATCGTGCCCCAGTACATGGGCAATCTCACCTTCCAGCTCTATTCGATCATCTCCAACGACCTGCTGCTGGCGATTCCCTTCTTCACCTTCATGGGCGCGGTGCTGGAGCGCTGCGGTCTCGCCGAGGATCTGCTCGATTCGATCGGCCAGCTCTTCGGCAGCGTGCGCGGCGGCCTGTCCTATGCGGTAATCTTCGTCGGCGCGATCCTCGGCGCCATCACCGGCACGGTCGCGGCCTCGGTCATCGCCATGGGCGTGATCTCCCTGCCGGTGATGATGCGCTACGGCTACAACATGCAGCACGCCACCGGCGTGATCGCGGCGTCGGGCACCATCACCCAGGTCATCCCGCCCTCGCTGGTGCTGATCGTCCTGGCCGACGTGATGGGCAAGTCGGTCGGAGACATGTATGCCGGCGCCATCGGCCCCAGCATCGTGCAGATCGCGCTGTTCTGCGCCTGGGTCGCCATCCTCAGCATCCTGCGGCCCTCGCATGTCCCGGCGCTGCCGCCCGAGGCGCGCACCCTGCGCGGCTGGCCGCTGGCGCTGAAGTGCATCCGCGGCATCGTCCCCTCGGCGGCGCTGATCTTCCTGGTGCTCGGCACGATCTTCGTCGGCCTCGCCACCCCGACGGAAGCCGGTGCCATGGGCGCGGTCGGCGCGCTCGGGCTCGCCGCGCTCTACCGGACGCTGACCTGGAAGCTGACCTATCAGGCCATGTCCTCGACCATGCGCATCACCGCCATGGTGACGATGATCCTGATCGGCGCCCGCGTGTTCAGCCTGGTCTTCCAGGGCGTCGGCGGCGGGCTGTGGATCGAGCACATGCTGACGGGCCTCCCCGGCGGTCAGGTCGGCTTCCTGACCTTCACCATGGTGTTCGTCTTCTTCATCGCCTTCTTCCTCGACTTCTTCGAGATCGCCTTCATCATCATCCCGCTGCTGGCGCCGGTCGCGACGAAGCTCGACATCAACCTGATCTGGTTCGGCCTGCTGATCTGCGCCAACATGCAGACGGCCTTCATGCACCCGCCCTTCGGCTTCGCGCTGTTCTACCTGCGCGGCATCGCGCCGCCGGAGGTGAAGACCCGCGACATCTATCTCGGGTCGATCCCGTGGATCGGGCTGCAGCTGCTGCTGGTCGCGCTGATGATCGTCTTCCCCGGCATGGTGACCTACTGGCTGGAGAAGCCGCCGGTCGCCGATCCGGCCGCGATCGAGCGCCAGTTCCAGAGCCTGCCGGGGCTCGAGGGCCTCAGCCTGCCGGGCCTGCCCGGGCAGAACTAGGACGCAAGGCGAGGGCGAGGCCGCTCAGGCGGCCTCGCCGCGCTCCCGCGCCACCTCGGCGAGGATGGTGTAGGAGCGCTTGCGGGCCTCGTGGTCGAAGATCGCCGAGGCGACGATCAGCTCGTCGGCGCGGGTGCGGGCGAGCAGGGCCTTCAGCCCTTCGCGCACCGTCTCGCGCGAGCCGACGATCGAGCAGGCCAGCATGCGCTGCGCCTGCAGCTTCTCGGCGCCGCTCCAGTAATCCTCGATATCGTCGATCGGCGGCGGCAGCAGGCCGCGCCGCCCGCGCAGCATGTCGGCGAAGCGCTGCTGCACCGAGGTGAAGAGATGGCGCGCCTCGGCGTCGGTCTCGGCCGCCACGACGTTGACGCCGACCATGGCATGCGGCCGGGCGCTCTGCGCCGAGGGCTCGAAGCGGTCGCGATAGACCGCCAGCGCATCGTCGAGGGCATCGGGCGCGAAATGCGAGGCGAAGGCGTAGGGCAGGCCGAGCATCGCCGCGAGCTGGGCGCCGAACAGGCTGGAGCCGAGGATCCAGAGCGGCACGTTGGAATTCATCCCCGGCACGGCGCGGATCGCCTGGTCCGCCTGCACCGGTCCGAGCAGCGCCTGCAATTCCAGCACGTCCTGCGGGAAGCGCTCGGCGGCCTCCGGATCGCGGCGCAGCGCGCGCCAGGTGCGCTGGTCGGTGCCGGGCGCCCGGCCGAGCCCGAGATCGATGCGCCCGGGATAGAGCGCGTCGAGCGTGCCGAACTGCTCGGCGATCACCAGCGGCGAGTGGTTCGGCAGCATGATGCCGCCGGCGCCGACGCGGATGGTCGCGGTGCCCTCGGCGACATAGCCGATCGCCACCGCGGTCGCGGCGCTGGCGATGCCGATCATGTTGTGGTGCTCGGCCAGCCAGAAGCGGGTGTAGCCGAGCGCCTCGACATGGCGGGCGAGGTCGCGGCTGTTGTGCAGCGCGTCGGCGGGCGTGGCGCCGTCGGCGACGAAGGCGAGGTCGAGAACGGAGAGCGGGAGCATGCGGGCCTTCCCCTGATCGGTGCGGCGACGCCGGGGTCGCGCTTCGCCGCAAGAGATCGGGCGCGGCCGGGGCGATCGCAAGGCCGCGGCGCGCATGGCCGCCCCGACGCCTCCGGCCGGCGCGGCTTCGCGGCGAAAAACCCGGGATAATCGCCGGGAAGCTTGCATCGGGGCCTGAAAATCGCTACGTCGCCTCCTGTCCGAAGGGCCGTGTCCGTCACGTGCCGGGAGCGCCTCGTTTCGGCGCGCGCCCGTCCAGCAGCGGGAAGCGCGTTTCGGATACGGATCGGCCCTGTGGCCCGGCGCCCGTCGTCCCGCTCGTCGCGGACGGCAAACGTCCCGCTCGGCGGGACACCGCATCGCCCGATCCGGCGTGCAACACCAACCGAACGGCGCCCAGCCGGACATCCGCGGGATACGCGGCCGGCCTCCAGGAGCACATATGTCTGCTGTCGAAAACTATCACGCGGGCCGCGAGGATTTCGCCGCCCTGCTCGAGGAATCGTTCCAGAAGAACGAGGCCCTCGAAGGTACCGTCATCAAGGGCAAGGTCGTCGCCATCGAGAAGGATATGGCGATCATCGATGTCGGCCTGAAGACGGAAGGGCGCGTCGCCCTCAAGGAATTCACCGGCCCCGGTCGCGACCAGGAGCTGAACGTCGGCGATGAGGTCGAGGTCTATCTCGACCGGATCGAGAACGCCCTCGGCGAAGCCGTCATCTCGCGCGACAAGGCGCGCCGCGAAGAGAGCTGGGTCAAGCTCGAGAAGGCCTTCGAGGCCCGCGAGAAGGTCACCGGCATGATCTTCAACACGGTCAAGGGTGGCTACACCGTCGATCTCGACGGCGCCGTGGCCTTCCTGCCGCGTTCGCAGGTCGACATCCGCCCGATCCGCGACGTCGGTCCGCTGATGGGCCAGCCGCAGCCCTTCGAGATCCTCAAGATGGATCGTCGCCGCGGCAACATCGTCGTCTCGCGCCGCACGGTTCTCGAAGAGACCCGCGCCGAGGCCCGCTCCGAGCTGGTCGCCTCCCTCGAGGAGGGTCAGGTCATCGACGGCGTCGTCAAGAACATCACCGAGTATGGTGCGTTCGTCGACCTCGGCGGCATCGACGGCCTGCTGCACGTCACCGACATGGCCTGGCGCCGCGTCAACCATCCGTCCGAGGTCGTCACCATCGGCCAGACGGTCAAGGTCAAGATCATCAAGATCAACCAGGAGACGCACCGCATCTCCCTGGGCATCAAGCAGCTCCTGGCCGATCCGTGGGACGGCATCGCCGCCCGCTACCCGGTCGGCGCCCGCCTCAAGGGCCGCGTGACCAACATCACGGACTACGGCGCCTTCGTCGAAGTGGAGCCGGGCATCGAAGGCCTGATCCACGTCTCGGAGATGTCCTGGACCAAGAAGAACGTCCACCCCGGCAAGATCGTCTCGACCTCGCAGGAAGTCGACGTTGCGATCCTCGAGGTCGACCAGGTCAAGCGCCGCATCTCGCTTGGCCTCAAGCAGACCCTCCGCAACCCGTGGGAGGTCTTCGCCGAGCAGCATCCGTCCGGTTCGGTGGTCGAGGGCGAGGTCAAGAACAAGACCGAGTTCGGCCTGTTCCTCGGCCTCGATGGCGACATCGACGGCATGATCCATCTGTCGGACCTGGACTGGAACCGTCCGGGCGAGCAGGTGATCGAGGAGTACAAGAAGGGCGACATGCTCCAGGCGGTCGTTCTCGACGTCGACGTCGAGAAGGAGCGCATCTCTCTCGGCCTGAAGCAGCTCGGCGGCGATCCCTTCGTGGATGCCGGCGAGTTCAAGAAGGGCCAGGTCGTCACCTGCGAGGTGATCGACGTCAAGGAGGGTGGTCTCGACGTCAAGATCGTCGGCACCGACATGACGACCTTCATCCGTCGCGCCGAGATCGCGCGTGACCGTGCCGAGCAGCGCCCCGAGCGCTTCGCGGCCGGCGAGAAGGTCGACGCTCGCGTCATCCTCTTCGACAAGAAGGCCCGCAAGATCCAGGTCTCGATCAAGGCCCTGGAGATGGCCGAGGAGCGCGAGGCGATGGCGCAGTTCGGCTCCGCCGACTCCGGCGCGTCGCTCGGCGACATCCTGGGCGCCGCCCTCAAGAAGGCCGGCACCGACAAGAAGTGAGACCGGGGCCGCCTCGCGGCGGCCTCTCTCGACCATCTGCCCGCGCGGAGCGATCCGCGCGGGTTTTTCTTTCGCCGCTGCCGTGATTGCGGGCTCTTCGCTGGCGCGAAGCCCCGGAAGGACGGCAGTGGTCCGCGTCACAGGAGCAGAGCATGACCACGGCCGCCATCGGCATCGATTTCGGCACCACCAACAGCGTGGTGGCGCTCGCCCATGCGGACGGCTCCGTGACGACGCGCAGCTTCGCCACCCGCCAGGGCGCGGTCGACGCCTATCGCTCGGCGCTGATGTTCTGGCGCGAGGGCCGGCCGCCCGAGACGCATGTCGCCCATGTCAGCGGCCCCGACGCGCTCGACATGGCGCTGGGCATGACCGCCGAGCACCGCTTCCTGCAGTCGCTGAAGACCCATCTCTCCAGCCGCGCCTTCCAGGAGACGCGGCTGTTTGGCAAGCTCTACCGGCTGGAGGATCTGATCGGCGTCTTCCTCGCCGACCTCGCCGCCGGGCTCGACGGGCTGGACCGGCACACCATGCTCTCCGGCCGCCCCGTCGTCTTCGCCGGCGAGCGCCCGGACGAGGAACTGGCGCTGACGCGGCTCAGGGCCGCCTATGGCCATGCCGGCATGGGCAAGGTCGATTTCGCCTATGAGCCGCTCGGCGCCGCCTACTGGTATGCGCGCGGGCTGGAGCGGGCGCAGACCATGCTGGTCGCCGACTTCGGCGGCGGCACCAGCGACTTCTCGGTGATGCGCTTCGAGCCGGGCGGGCGCGGCGGGCTGGAGGCGCTGCCGCTCTCCCATGCCGGCGTCGGCGTCGCCGGCGACAGCTTCGACTACCGCATCATCGAGCACGCCGTCTCGCCGCGCCTCGGCAAGGGCGGCGAGTACCTTTCCTTCGGCAAGCGCCTGCCGATCCCGGCGCATTACCACGCCGCTTTCGCGCAATGGCACCGGCTCTCGCTGATGAAGAGCCGCGAGACCATGGCCGAGCTCAAGGCGCTGATCCGCGACGCGGTCGAGCCAGACCGGCTCGAGGACCTGATGACGGTGATCGAATACGATCTCGGCTACGAGCTCTACCGGGCCGTCTCGGCCACCAAGATCGCGCTCTCCTCCCAGGACGAGACGGTGCTGCGCTTCGACCAGATGGGCGTCACCATCGAGCGCAGCGTGACCCGCGCCGAATTCGACGGCTGGATCGCCGCCGACGTCGCCGCGATCGAGGGCGCGCTCGACGAGGCGCTGGCCAAGGCCGGCGTGAGCGGCGAGGCGATCGAGGCGGTGTTTATGACCGGCGGCACCTCGCATGTCCCGGCCGTGCGCGCCCTGTTCGACGCCCGCTTCGGCGCGCAGCGCATCCATGTCGGCGATGCCTTCCGCTCGGTGGCGAGCGGGCTCGCCCTGCTGGCGCTCGACCGCAGCCGCGCCGCCGCAGCCGCCTGACACGGCGTCGCGGCCGCCGCTTCGCCATAATTGCCGCCTTGCTCGTGCGGGATGGCCCGTTTACATCACAGGCCCGAAGCTGGAGCCGCCGACATGTCGTCAGACGCCGATCTGCTCGCCGACCGCCGCAATCTGAGGCGGAAGCTTTCGCTGTGGCGGCTGCTGGCGCTGCTGGCGGTCGTCGTCATGGTCGTCGGCGGGGCTCTCGCCCTGACCGGCAACGTGCCGGGCGGCGTCTCGCAGGCCCATATCGCGCGCGTCACCATGTCGGGCTTCATCTCCGGCGACCGGCGCACGCTCGACATGCTCTCCTCGTTGGAGACCAGCCGGGCCAGCGCCGTGCTGCTGCGCATCGACAGCCCCGGCGGCACCGTCACCGGCTCCGAGGCGATCTACGAGGCGGTGCGCCAACTCGCCGGCAAGAAGCCGGTGGTGGCGGTCGTCGACGGCGTCGCGGCCTCGGGCGGCTACATCGCCGCGCTGGCCGGCGAGCGCATCGTGGCGCGCCAGACCTCGCCGGTCGGCTCGATCGGCGTGATCGCGCAGGTGCCGAACGTCGCGCGCCTGCTCGACATGATCGGCGTCAAGGTCGAGATCTCGCGTTCGAGCCCGCTCAAGGCCAATCCGAGCGGCCTCGAGCCGACCTCGCCGGAGGCGGCGGCCGAGATGGCCCGCATCGTCGCCGACAATTTCGAATGGTTCCGGACGCTCGTCGCCGAGCGCCGCAAGCTCAGCCCGGCCGAACTCGCCGCCGTTGCCGACGGGCGCGTGCATTCCGGGCGCCGTGCCGTGGCGCTCAAGCTGGTCGACGAACTCGGCGGCGAGCGCGAGGCGATCGCCTGGCTCGAGCGCGAGAAGGGCGTCGCGGCCTCGCTGCCGGTGCGCGACTGGCGCCCGCGCAGCCGCTCCTCCTCCTTCGGTCCCTGGGCGCTGGCGGCGTCGTTGGCGCGGGCCGCGGGCTTCGACCAGTTCGCCGCGGTGCTGGGCCGCGCCGCCGAGCAGCCGGCCGGCGTGCGGCTTGACGCGCCCCTGGCGCTCTGGCAGCCTTTCGGTGAAAAGTGACGATGTTACAAGCGGTTATATTGGCGCCATGATAAAATCAGAACTCGTCCAGCGTATCGCCGAACGCAACACCCATCTCTACCAGCGCGACATCGAGAACATCGTCGGCTCGATCCTCGACGAGATCGTCAAGGCGCTGGCGCGGGGAGACCGGGTCGAGCTGCGCGGCTTCGGCGCCTTCTCGACCAAGCAGCGCGAGGCGCGCATCGGGCGCAATCCGCGCACCGGCGACGCGGTCGAGGTCGAGCAGAAGCTGGTGCCGGTGTTCAAGACCGGCAAGGAGCTGCGCCTGCGCCTCAACGGCAAGGCGTGAGCGGGGCAGGCGGCGGGAGAAACCGGATGAAGGCATTCTTCAAGGCGCTGGTGCTCGTGCCGCTGGCCATCCTGCTCGTGCTGTTCTCGGTGGCGAACCGGGCGCCGGTGCGCGTCTCGCTCGATCCGATCAGCCGCGACGCGCCGCTGTTCTCGGTCGAGCTGCCGCTCTTCGCCGTCATCCTGGCGACGCTCGCGGTCGGGGTGCTGATCGGCGGCCTCGCCACCTGGCTCGCCCAGGGCAAGCACCGCAAGGCCGCGCGCGTCACCCGCAAGGAGTGCCAGATGCTGCGCGACGAAGCCCAGTCGCTGCGCGCGGCCGTGCCCGATTCCGCCCTGCCGGCCCTGACCAGCCGGGTCTGACGATCCAAGGGATACGATGCGTTTCATTTCCGCGGCGGAGATCGACGATCTCCTGACCTTCCCGGCGCTGATCGACGCGCTGGCCGACGCTTTCAAGGGCAGGATCGCTACCCCGACCCGCCATCACCATGCGATCGAGGGCCATGGCGCCACGGCGACGCTGCTGCTGATGCCGGCCTGGACCGAGCCTTCGGTCGAGCCGGCCTATGTCGGCACCAAGGTGGTTACCGTCTATCCCGACAACGCCGCGGCGAGCCTGCCGAGCGTGATGGGCACCTATCTCCTGATGGACGGGCGCAGCGGCAAGCCGCTCGCGGCGCTGGACGGCACGCGCCTGACGTTGTGGCGCACCGCGGCGACCTCGGCGCTGGCCTCGCGCATGCTGGAGCGGCGCGACACCGAGCGCATGCTGATGGTGGGGGCGGGCGCGCTCTCGCCCTTCCTGGTCAAGGCGCATCGCAGTGTCCGGCGCTTCGAGGACATCGCCATCTGGGCGCGCCGGCCGGATGCCGCGGCAGAGGTCGTCACGGCGCTGGCCGCCGACGGCATCCAGGCACGCGTGGCCGAGGATCTCGAGGGCGAGGCACGCCAGGCCGATCTGATCTCCTGCGCGACGCTGGCGCGTGAGCCGCTGGTGCAGGGGCGCTGGCTCAAGCGCACTGCCCATCTCGATCTGGTCGGCGCCTTCAACCTGTCGATGCGCGAGGCGGATGACGAGGCGCTGCAGCGCGGCCATGTCTTCATCGACACCGAGGCCGCCCTGCACGAGGGCGGCGACGTCGCTGTGGCGATCGCCGCCGGCGCCTATCGGCCCGATCTGGTCGCCGGCACGCTCGGCAGCCTCTGCCAAGGCGAGCACGACACGGCGGCCGAGCGTGACGACGTCACGGTGTTCAAGTCGGTGGGGACGGCGCTGGCCGATCTCGCCGCGGCGATGCTGGTTTGGAAGCTCGCCGCCTGAGGCGGGCTGGCTGCGTCAGACGCGCACCGGGGCGCCGCCGAGCGCGCCGAGCAGCCACAGTACCACGACGATGGTGAGCACCAGGCCGAGCACGCCGCCGAGGCCGGCGCCGCCATAGGTCCTGTGGCCGTAATAGCCGCCGCCACCGAGCAGGACGATCAGCAGGACGATGATCAGGACTGTCGACATGGCGGGCTCCCGTGGCTGGTTTGAGGTCGTCGGCGCCTAGGCGCCCGGTCTGTCAGCTGAACGCCGCGGATCGCGCCGAGTTCCGCAGCTCCGGAGCGCGCCCTTGACCCGGCACCGCCCGACACGCGAGTCTGGCGCCATGTCACTGCTTCGTGTCTCACTGCTTCGTCTCGCGGCCGGCCTGGCCCTTCTGCCGCTGCTGATGGCCGGTTCGCCGGCCTCGGCCCAATCCACCGCAGAGGCCGAGGCGAAGGCCCGCGCCCGCAATCTCGCGGCCTTCCCGGAGGCGGCGCGGGCGCATTTCGGCTCGCAGAACTCGCCGGCCTCCAGCCTGAGGGCGCGCGCCATCGGCTCCTATGCCCGCGGCTGCCTCGCCGGGGCGCGGGCGCTGCCGGTCGACGGGCCGAGCTGGCAGGTGATGCGCAGCAACCGCAACCGCAACTGGGGCCATCCCGAGCTGATCGGCTTCCTCGAGCGCTTCGCGCGCGACGTGCCGCGCCTCACCGGCTGGCCGGGGCTGCTGGTCGGCGACATCTCGCAGCCGCGCGGCGGGCCGATGCTGACCGGCCACGCCTCGCACCAGATCGGGCTCGACGCCGATATCTGGCTCACGCCGATGCCGCGCGCCCGCGTCAACGAGAGCCAGCGCGAGAACATGCCGGCGACCAACATGGCACGTTCCGACTGGCGCGACATCGATCCGAAGCACTGGACCCCGGCCCATACCCGGCTGATCAAGGCGGCGGCGAGCGAGGCGCGGGTCGAGCGCATCTTCGTCAATCCGGCGCTGAAGGTCGCGCTCTGCCGCGAGGCCGGCGCCGATCGCGCCTGGCTGTCAAAGGTGCGCCCGATCTGGGGCCACAACTACCATTTCCACATCCGGATGGGCTGCCCGGCCGGTGCAGCTGGCTGCACGCCGCAGGCTGCGCCGGAGAGCGGCGACGGCTGCGGCGCCGAGCTCACCGGTTGGATCGAGCGCCAGCACAAGGCGATCTTCGGGCCGAAGCCCAAGCCGAAGCCGGGTCCGCAGCCCAAGCCGAAGCCGCCCATGGGGCTGGATGCGCTGCCGGACGAGTGCCGGCAGGTGCTGCTGGCGGAGTGACGGGCTTCTGACGGCTCGCGGCGGCGCCGGCCGCGCCGCCGCGAGCCGGTGTGCTGGCCGCGCCCATAGGCGAACGGGTCGTTCGCCGGCGTGATCGCCTCCTCGCCGCCCTGGGCGTCGTCGCTGACGGCGGCGCCGCCTTCGTCGCCGATCGCCATGCCTTCCTCATCCGGCGCCACCGCGCCGGGCAGGCTGAGCGGGGCGCTGGCGCTCGGCAGCGGCTCGGGCCGGTAGCCCTGCCAGCGCAGCTCGGCCTGGCGCTGCGGCGGCTGCCCTGTGCGGGAAGGCCCCGCCATGGTGTAGGCGCCGTCGCCGATCTGGCCGGGCGGGCGCATGCCGCCGGCGGCCGCGCGCTGGCTGGCGAGCTGCGGCGGCAGGCGGTTCTGCAGCACGGGCCGGGCGGCCGGGGCGAGCGCGACGCTGCGCGCCGGGTCGGGCGGCGGCAGGTCGTAGTTCGGCGTGTACTTGATCACCGGCTTGCAGATGCTGCGGCCCTTGGCGTGCCGCGCTAGGTCGATGTGGAAATGGTCGTAATGGAAGGCGTCGGCGCCTGGCCCGAGCACGGTCGAGAACAGCCCGCAGGCGCCGGTGAAGACCTCGCGCAGGAAGGCCTGCTCCGCCGGCGCGCCGCGCCAGCCATCCTTCACCGTGACGACGCGCCCGTCATTGAGGCGGAAGGAGAAGATGTCGACCGCGTTGCCGTAGGAATGCTCGGAGGCCCGGCGCGTGCCGCTGCCATTGTTCATGGCGCGGCAGGAATAGGAGCCGGCGCGCATCTCGATGACCTGGGCGCCGAGCACGTTCATCGCCGCCGGCTGCACCACATCGGCCAGCCAGCGATCGGTGGTGGCGACGACCGGGCAGGCGAGGGTGGCGCGGCTGGTCAGCCCGACCGAACCGTTGGAGAGCGCGGTGACCCGCAGCGGCTGCTCCATGCCGCAGGTGCCCGGCCCGTCGATCGCCTTGCCGCGCAGGCTGACATAGGCTGTCAGCGGCACTTGGCGCGAGGCCATGCAGGCGGCCTCGGCCTGGTCACGCCAGGCCGCGCGCTGGGGCTTCTGGAACTTGCCGCAACCGGCGAGTCCGACGCCGATGACGCCAAGGGCGATGAGGGCGAGATGAACGCGACGCATGTCGATCAAATGCGAGGCGCAGGATGAACGGTTTGTTGACCGGCTGCGGCAGCGGCGCCACGGCGCGATTAAGTTTGCGGACGGCGTTAAGGCGCGGTGAATCGCGCTGATCGGCCGTTAAGGAGCGCCGCAGCGTCAGCTCACGAAGCCGTAAGCCGGCCGGCCGGCGCCCGTCCCGGCGCTTGCGGCGGCGGCGATCGCGGCCCACCTTGGGGCCCTGCGCGCAGCCCCGACACGCATGGCCGCGCCTTTCCCGTCGCCCGCCAGAGGACCATCGACGCCATGGCCGATCTTTCCGCCTTCCCGATCACCACGCGCTGGCCGGCGCGCCATCCCGACCGGCTGCAGCTCTATTCGCTGCCGACGCCCAACGGCGTGAAGATCTCGATCATGCTGGAGGAGACCGGGCTTCCCTACGAGGCTCATCTGATCGAGATCGGCAAGAACGAGACCTGGACGCCGGAATTCCTCTCGCTCAACCCCAACGGCAAGATCCCGGCGATCCTCGATCCGGACGGGCCGGGCGGCCGGCCGCTGGCGCTGTTCGAATCGGGCGCGATCCTGGTCTATCTCGCCGAGAAGACCGGCAGTTTCCTGCCGAGCGAGCCGGCGGCGCGCTACGAGACGCTGCAATGGGTGTTCTTCCAGATGGCCGCGATCGGCCCGATGTTCGGCCAGCTCGGCTTCTTCCATAAGTTCGCCGGGCGCGATTACGAGGACAAGCGCCCGCGCGACCGCTACGTCGCCGAGAGCAAGCGCCTGCTCGGCGTGCTCGAGACCAGGCTGTCGGATCGCGACTGGATCATGGGCGACGCCTACACCATCGCCGATATCGCGACGCTGGGCTGGGTGCGCGCGCTCGTCGGCTTCTACGGCGCCGGCGATCTCGTCGACTATGCTGCGCTCAAGGCGGTGCCGGCCTGGCTGGAGCGCGGTCTCGCCCGCCCGGCGGTGCAGCGCGGCCTGGAGATCCCCGCGCGCGGCTGAGACACTGGCTGCGGCCGTCACGACGAGCGGGGCGCGGGCACAGGCCGGCGCCCCGTCGTCATGTCAGCGGTCGAGCTGGACCAGCCGGTCTAAGGCCGCGCCGAAGCCGTTCAGCGCGATGTTGAACGAGACGACCTCGCCGCTCGACAGGTTGAGCGCCGCGGCGGTGAGCGTCTTGCCGGCCTTCATCGCGTCGGTCGCGACCTTCGGGAAGGAGATCGGCAGCAGGCAGCCGGCCGGCACGCAGGTCGAGAAGCGCAGGCCCTGGCCGAGATCCTTGTCGTCGAGCTTCAGCACGGCGCCGTTCTCGAGCTTCACCCCGAACGGCATCAGGATCGTGCCCTCGGCCCGGTCCTCGCGCGGCGTGCGCAGCTCGATCGCGAAGACGCGCTGGTTGGTGCGGCTGTCGCCTTGGGCCTGCGACAGGCTGCAGGAGCGCTTCCCGTCCGCCATCCGGCAATCCACCGTCCAGTCGCCGAAGACCTCGTTGATCGCGGTGGCGCCGTTGGGCAGCCCCGACGCCGCGCTCTCCGGCTGCGCCACGGCCTGCGCGGTGCGCGGCGCCGGCGGGCGGGCCGGCTGGCGCTGCGGCGCCGGCTTCGCTGCCGGCGGCTTCGGCGTGATGTCGAGCGGCTGTTGCGCGGCGGCCGGCAGCGCTCCGATCGTGAGGCCGAGGATCAGGGCGGCGAGGCGGTTGCTGGCGTTCAGGATCATGACGTTCGGCTCGAGGCGCGCGTGCCGCCGGCGGGGAGGGCGACCGGCCGGCGCCGCTGCGGAAGGCTCCGCAGCGCGGGTGCGCACAGGGCTCGGGGCGCTGCTCCGCCCGCCATGCGGACGCAGAGGGGAAGACAGTATTGCGCGAGAGATATCAGTTTAAAATCGATCTAATCTGATATCCTGCGAGATTAATGCGCCATGCCGGCATGTATTGCAAGGTCGTGCCTTGCAGGCCTCGGCATGCCTGTCGTCTCCCGCGCCCTCGGTCAGGCCGCCCGGGCCGTCCCGATCAGCCCTGCGCCCGGCGCGGCTTGCGCATAGACGCGCCCGAAGCGGTTGGCGAGGAATTCCGGCAGGCCGATCTCCTCCTGCCGCACGAAGCCGCGCTGCGGCAGCGCGCCGGCGGCCAGAAGGTCGAGCACCGTGCAGATGCCGGCGGCGGTGGTGATCTGGATCGCGGAGCGCGGCTTGCCGCCGACCACGCCGCTATAGATCTTGTGGGCATAGCTGGTCTGGACCAGCCGCCCGTCGATCCGCCCGCTGGCGGCGACGAAGATCACCACCACGTCCTGCAGCGTGCCGGGCAAAGCGTGCTCGAAAATGTCCTTCAGCACCGCGCGCCGGTCGGCGAGGCGCAGATCCTGCAGCAGCGCCTTCATGATCGCGCAATGGCCGGGATAGCGAATGGTGCGGTAGTTCAGCGCCCGGACCTTGCCGGCCAGGCTGTCGCAGAGCGTGCCGAGCCCGCCCGAGGTGTTGAAGGCCTCGTAGGTGACGCCGTCGAGCGAGAATTCCTCGCGCTCCTCCATCGCCGGCACCAGCACGCGCTGGCCGGCGACGATCGCCTCGCAGGGCTCGCAATACTCGTTGATGACGCCGTCCGTGCTCCAGGTCAGGTTATAGTTCAGCGCGTTCGAAGGATATTGCGGTAGTGCCCCGACGCGCAGCTTCAGGCTGTCCAGCGTCTCGAAGCGCCCGGCGAGATCGGCCGCGACGATCGAGATGAAGCCGGGCGCCAGCCCGCATTGCGGGATCAGCGCGCTGCGCGCCGCGCCCGCGAGTTCGCGGACCCGGCGGGTGCTGGCGACGTCCTCGGTCAGGTCGAGATAATGCACGCCCTGCGCGACCGCGGCTTCGGCGATGCGGGCGGTGAGGTGGAAGGGCGCCGCGCTCAGCACGGCGAAGGCCCCGGCGAGCAGATCGCTCAGTGCGGCGCCGTCGGCGATGTCGATCCGCCGCGTCGCGACGGTCTGAGAGGTCGCGATCGCGGCGAGTTGGCGCGCATCGGCATCGGCGATGGTGACGCGATAGTCGCCGGTCCCGGCCAGGAGTTCGGCGATCGTCGTGCCGATCTTGCCGGCGCCGATCACAACGACATTCTTCTGCTGCCCGTTGCTATGCATGTCTTTCATCCCCCGCGAACCGGTTCGCCACAAGTCTGCCGGCGATATCGGCGGATGGAAGAGGATGTTTCGACGCTATGATGGGGTGATTTCGTCGGATCGTCGGCTATGATCGTCGCTATGACGATCGACGCCACCGACCGACAGCTGATCGCCCTGCTGATGGAGAACGCTCGCGCGCCGGTCGCCGAGCTCGGCCGCCGGCTCGGCCTGTCGCGCACCACGGTGCAGAGCCGGATCGAGCGGCTGGAGCGGCGCGGCGTCGTCGCCGGCTATGCGGCCCGGCTCTCCGACGCTTTCGAGAAGGGGCAGGTGCGGGCCCATGTCTCGGTGACGGTGGGCGCCAAGGCGGCGCCGCGGGTCGAGGCGGAGTTGCGCCGCATCCCCGAGGTGCGCACGCTGCACTCGGTCAGCGGGCATTTCGATATGATCGCGGTGGTGGTCGCCGCCTCGATCGGCGAGCTCGATCTGCTGATCGACCGGATCGGCGGGCTGGACGGCGTCGAGCGCACCCTGTCCTCGATCATCCTCTCGACGCGGATCGATCGCTGAGCCGTGATCCGCCATGCGGTTGCGGGCGGTGCCCGCTCCGCCCAGCCTGGCCTCTCACCTGGATGCCCCTGCCATGATCCTCGTCTGCGGCGAAGCGCTGGTCGATCTCTTCCTCGGCGAGGCGGAGGGCGCGCGCCTGCCGGCGGTCGCGGTCGCCGGCGGCTCGCCCTTCAACGTCGCCGTGGCGCTGGCCCGGCTCGGTGTCGCCACCGGCTTCCTCGGCGGGGTCTCTACCGACGCCTTCGGCACCATGCTGGCCGGCGTGCTGGCGCGCGAGGGCGTCGATGGGCGCCATCTGCTGCGCAGCGCCCGGCCGACGACGATCTCGGTGGTGGCGACCGGGCCGGGCGGCGAGCCGGTCTACGATTTCCGCGGCATGGGCGCGGCTGACCGGGCGATCACGCGCGCCGACCTGCCGGCCACGCTGCCGGCCGAGGTCAGGGCGCTCGCCTTCGGCTCCTACAGCCTCGTGGCCGAGCCGGTCGGCACGGCGCTGGCCGGGCTGGCTGAGCGTGAGGCGGGCGAGCGCCTCGTCAGCGTCGACATCAACCTGCGCCCGACGGTCGAGCCGGAGATCGGCCGCTGGCGCGACGCGCTCGCCCGGATCGGGCGTGTCGCGAGCATCGTCAAGGCGAGCGAGGAGGACGTGGCCGGGCTGTTCGGCCCCGGCATGGCGCTGGCGGAGGCCGCCCGCGCCTGGCTGGATCGCGGCGCCGGGCTGGTGGTGATCACCCGCGGTGCGGCCGGCGCCAGCGCCTGGACGCGCGGTGGCGAGGTCTCGGTCGCGGCGAAGCCGGCCTCGGTCGTCGACACGGTCGGCGCCGGCGACAGCTTTCACGCGGCGCTGCTGGCCGGGCTCTTGCGCGAGGGCCTGCTGACGCGCGCCGGCGTCGCAGGGCTCGCGCCCGAGATGCTTGCGCGCCTGCTGGCAGAGGCCGCCGCGGCCGCCGCGATCACCGTGTCGCGGCGCGGCGCCGACACGCCGCGCGCGCTGGAACTGGCGCAGGCGCTCGCCTGAAGCCGCGTCAGGCCGCGAAGCGCGCCACCTCGGCGAAGCTGTCGAGCGTCAGGTCGGGCGCCAGCGCCTGGCAGGCCTCGCGATCGCCGAAGCCGTAGCGCGCCCAGGCCACGGCCGCGCCGATGTTCCGCGCGAAGCGGATATCGGTGACCGTGTCGCCGACCATCAGGGTCTGGGCCGGCGTGATCGCCGGGAAGCGCGGCGCCACCACGTCGCTGTAGCTGCCCGGCTCGGGCTTGCGCACGAAGCCCGGCCTGTCGCCGAGGATCATCTCGAACTGGTCGTGCAGGCCGAAATGCACCAGCGCCTGTTCCAGCGCGACAATGCCCTTGTTGCTCAGCACGATCTTGCGGCAGCCGGCGGCGTCGAGCTTCTGCAGGCCCTCGCGCACGCCGGGGAAGAGCACCGAGCGGGCGAGGCCCTCGCCGCTGTTGTAGATCTCGCGATAGCGCACGCCCCAGTCGAGGCATTGCTGGTGGCCCGAGGGCAGGCCGAGCAGCGTCGCAAACACCTCCTCGACCACGACGCCGCTGCTGATCAGCCGGTCGATCGCGTCGGCGGGCGGCACAGGCTGGCCATTGTCGCTGAAGGTCAGGCCGATCACGTGGCGCGCCGCCTCGTGCGTGCTGCAGAGTGTGCCGTCGAAATCGATGATCGCGAGCTTGTACACGGCGTCGCCGCTCCTTCTGCCGCCTGGCGGCCCTGGTGTCGGGGAAAGGCGGGGCTACCGGGCGGGTGATGCGATGATCAGTTCGCAGCGCGCGTCGCGAATCATCTGCATCGTCGCCGGGCCCGGCTCCCGGTCGGTGATCAATGTGCCGATTTCGCTGAGATGCGCCACCCGCGACATCGCCACACGGCTGAACTTGCTGTGGTCGGCGAGCAGGATGGAGCGGCGGGCGTTGCGCAGCATGGTGCGCCCGACCACCGCCTCGTCGTCGCGGTATTCCAGCAGGTTACCGTCCTGGTCGATGCCGCCGATGCTGGTGATGAACAGGTCGCAGCGATACTGCTCGACGAAGCTCGCCGCATGCATGCCGCCCATCGCCCGGTTGGGGCCGAGCCAGCGTCCGCCGGTGATCATGATCGAGATCTCGGGGCACTTGTCGAGGATCGCGGCGGCCGCCGTGCTGCTGGTGACGACGCGCAGCCCGCTCGGCCGGCGCTCGGCCACCGCCTTGGCGAGCGCGTCGACCGTGGTGCCCGGCGTCAGGAAGAGCGAGCTGCCCGGCTTGACGAACTCGGCCGCGGCGCGGGCGATCGCCGCCTTCTCCGAGGCGGTCTCGACATGGCGCAGGCCGTAATCGGCATTGGCGGTGCTGAGATTGGCGCTCGCCCCGCCGTGATGGCGGCGCAGCAGCCCGCGATCGGACAGTTCCTGCAGGTCGCGCCGCAGCGTCTGCGGCGTGACGTTGAAGGTCTCGACCAGTTCCTCGATGGCGGCATAGCCGCGCCGGGCGAGGATATCGAGAATATCCGTATGGCGTTTGCTCAGGGGCTCCATGGAGCGTCAGGCCTATATGCAGCGAACGGGACGGGCAATGCGCGTTTGCGAAAATGATCTTGCGAAAAAGAAAACGCAAGGCATCATCACGGCGGCCGCGCAGACGGATCCTGCCGGCCGCAGCGACACGATGATCCGGTCGGGATGAAACATGTTCGAGGCGCGGCCCCTGGGCTGCCGGCCATGCGGCCGGCCGGCCGATCTCCCCCTGGCGGCGGGAGCGCGTCGATGAGCGGGCCTGTCATCGTCTGCGTCGGCAATCTCGTCTATGATGAGGTCTTCCGGGTCGAAACCCTGCCCTCCGCCGGGATCAAGACCGGCTGCACCGGCTATTCCGAGCGCTTCGGCGGGCCGGCTGCGACGGCTGCGGTGGCGATCTGCCGGCTCGGCGGCCAGGCCGCCTTCTGGGGCCGGGTAGGCGCCGACGCCGCCGGCGATCTCGGCATCGCGACGCTGCGTGGACATGGCGTCGATTGCGCCGGCGTGGTGGTGAAGCCCGAGGGGCGGACGCTGCGCGCCATCGTCTTCGTCGACGATCGCGGCGAGCGCATGATCGTCTCCAACCGCTACAGCCTCGCCCCCGATGCCGACGGATTGCCGGCGGACGGGCTCGAACAGGCCGGTGTCGTGCTGGCCGATACGCGCTGGCCTGCCGGCGCCCATATCGCCTTCGAACGCGCCAAAGCCGCCGGAATCCCGCGCGTTCTCGACGCGGACGGCGGCAGTGTGGCCGACAACCAGCGCCTGATCGAGGCGGCCGACCATGTCGTGTTTTCCAGCGAGGGCCTGCGCGATCATGCCGGCGAGGGCGAGCCCGAGGCGCTGCTGCGGCACTGCGCGGGGAATGGTCGTACCGTCTTCGCGGTCACCTGCGGCTCCGGCGGCAGCCTCTGGCTCGTCGATGGCGTGCTCGCCCATGTGCCGGCCTATCGGGTCGCGGTCAGGGATACGACCGGCTGCGGCGACGTCTTCCACGGCGCCTATGCGATGGCCCTCGCCGAGGGGCGCCCGCCGGTCGAGGCGGCACGCTTCGCCTCCGCCGTGGCGGCGCTCAAGGCCGAGCGCGGCGAGGGCTGGAACGGCATGCCCGACCGCGCCTCCGTCGAGGCGCTGATGGCACGTGGCGCGACGGGCTGACGGCTTTCGCAATGCAGCGTTTTCAATTCGCATTGCAACATATCGAACGCGATATCTGATCGAAAGCGATAATAGTACTTGCGATAGCGAACATCGCATGCATCAATCCGGTCGAGCGCTCACGGGCGCCGGCCCGGTGGAGACCGGCCGGGCCCGAACCCGCGCCGCGCCCCGCGTTTCCAAGCCGTTCCGAAGGTGACCCATGGCCTGTTCCACGCCCGCCGAGCTGATCCAAGACCTGAAGGCGATCGGTGTCGATCTGTCCGGGGCCTCGCCCGATTTCTCGAAGAGCAGCCGGCCGCCGGCCGAGATGATCGACCGCTGGGCCGAGACGGCGGCCATCGCCGAGCCGGCCGCCCGCTCGGTCGCGATCTGGGCGATCCGCGAGGCCGCGCTCGCCGCCGGCATCGTGCCGTCCTCGATCCAGGAACTCTATCTCGCCTGCGCCGCCGGCAAATGGTCGGGCCGCACCGTGCCGGCCATGAACCTGCGCGGCTGGACCTATCACACCGTCCGCTCGGTCTTCCGCGCCGCCAAGGAGCTCGACTCCAAGCTGTTCATCTTCGAGCAGGCGGTCGGCGAATGGCTCTACGCCCAGCAGCCCCCGGCCGAATACGCCGCCGGCGTGCTCGCCGCCGCCCTGCGCGAGGGCTATACCGGCCCGGTCTTCCTGCAGGCCGACCACGACCAGATCAACGCCAAGGCCTATCTGGCCGATCCCAAGGCCGAGGTCGCCAAGCTCGAGACGATCATGCGCGAGCAGATCGCCGCCGGCCTCTACAGCATCGACATCGACGCCTCGACCGTGGTCGACCTCTCGCTGCCGACCGTCGAGGACCAGCAGCGCGTCAACGCCGAGCTGACCGCGCATTTCACCCAGTTCGTGCGCGGCATCGAGCCGAAGGGCATCAACATCTCGCTCGGCGCCGAGATCGGCGAGGTCGGCCACGAGAACACCACGCCGGAGGAGCTGCGCTCCTTCATGAAGGTCTATCTCGAGGAGATGGCCAAGCGCGATCCCAAGGCGCCGATCGTCAGCAAGATCTCGATCAATTCGGGCACCTATCACGGCGGCAAGGTACTGCCGGACGGCACGCTCGCCCCCGTCACGGTCGATTACGAGCTGCTGAAGACGATCTCGACGATCTGCCGGCAGGACTACAACATGGCCGGCGCGGTGCAGCACGGCGCCTCGACGCTGCCGGGCGAGCAGCTCGCCATGCTGCCGAAGGCGGAGGCCGTCGAGGTCCATCTCGCGCTCGGCTTCAACAACCTGATCTTCGACCACCCGGCGCTGCCGCAGGCGATGCGCGACCAGATCCGCGACTACACCTTCGCCAACCACGCCCATGAGCGCGGCAAGGACGAGACCGAGGCGCAGTTCTTCTACAACACGCGCAAGAAGTCCTGGAAGGTGATGAAGGAAGCGTTCTGGGCGATGCCCAAGGAGCCGACCGACGCCATCATGGCCTCGCTCCAGGAGATATTCCGCAACATGTTCACCTGGATGAACGTCGGCGGCACCAGCAAGCTCGTCACCGAGAACACCACGCTGGTGAAGATCGCGCCGCCGGTTCCCGACGCGCTAGCCAAGGCCCGCGCGGCCTGACGACGACGACATGGGCGCGCCCGCTTCACGCGGACGCGCCCGGGCCGCCCAGGCCCGCGACCACGCCTGCCAACGAGACGAGCCGCGATCAGCGGCCGGCCATAAACGAACCCGGGAGAAACGCTCATGGATCGCACACGTAGATCGTCCCTGCTCAAGATCGCCGGGATGGCGCTCGCCTCGATGATCAGCCTGCCGACGCTCGCCATGGCGCAGCAGAAGGAGGTGCGCTGGGGCCAGTGGAAGGGACCCGAGGTCGGCGAGAAGTTCATGTCCGAGCTCAAGGCGGCCTTCGAGAAGGACCATCCGGACATCAAGCTCGTGCCGGTGGATTCGCCCTTCAACGGCTTCCACGACCGCGCGCTGGTGCTGCACCAGGCCAACAAGCTGCCCGACGTGCTGCTGGTCCAGGTCGACTGGGTCGCCGAATTCGCCGATCTCGGCCTGATCGAGCCGCTGGATGAGCGCATCGCCAAGGAGCCGAAGGAGTTCTTCGGCAATATCCCGACCACCTTCCACACCAAATGGCGCGGCAAGCAGTACTACCTGCCGATCGAGTCGGGCGCGGTCGCGCTGTTCTGGAACACCCAGCGCTTCAAGGAGGCCGGCCTTTCCGGGCCGCCGAAGACCTGGGACGAGTTCGCCGATTATGCGCGCAAGCTCAGCAATCCCGACAAGCGCCAGTTCGCGGTCACCGGCACGCTGCAGGGCGAGCCGCCGACCAACATGACCTACGAGATCTATCCGCTGCTGCTGCAGGCGGGCGCCAAGATCATCGATTCCGAGACCAACAAGGCGGTGTTCAACAGCCCCGAGGGCGTCAAGGCGATCGAGTGGTATGTCGACCGCATCAACAAGGACAAGATCTCGGTGCCGGGCGTGCTGAGCAATGGCGAGAAGGAGAAGCGCGCCAACTTCGCCTCCGGCAACGTCGCGATGATGTTCGAGGGGCCCTGGGGCGTCGCCATCCAGAAGCAGCTCAACCCCAACCTGACCTACGACATCGCTCCGCTGCCCAAGGGCGCCACCACCGGCACCATGGTGCGCGGCTCGCTCAACGCGCTGACCAGCCAGGCGCGCGACAAGGACGCCGCCTGGACCTTCATGCGCTGGATGTCGGGGCCGAAGGGCATCGAGATGTGGTCGAAGGGCACGGGTGCCTTCCCGGCGCGCAGCGACGTGGCCAGCCAGGACTGGTTCAAGGAGCGCAAGCTCTTCCAGGCCTTCGTCACGCAGATGTCGGCCGAGAACGCCAACTCGCCCTTCCTCGTGATGCCGAACGCCGTGCAGATGAACAAGATCATGAGCACGGAGATCCAGAACGTCGTGCAGGGCAAGAAGACCGCCAAGCAGGCGCTCGACGACGCCGCGGGCGAGTGGAACAAGATCTTCGCCGCCGCGGCGAAGTAAAGCCACCGCACCGCCCGCATGTGAGCGGCGCCGCCGCCGGCCGGACCCGAAAGGGACGGCCGGGACGGCGCCCCGCCACCGCCCGCGATCGCCCGGAGGGGGCAGGCGTCCCCTCCGTCCGTTGCACCAGGGCCGGCGCACGCGCCGACCCCGCAAGACCGGCGTGCCAGGTTCCCCCATGTATTCGCTGAAGCAGAAATACCGCGAGGAAATCCTCGCCTTCTCGTTCCTCTGGCCGGCGCTGCTGATCCTGGTGGCGCTGCTGGTCTACCCGCTCGGCGACGTGATCCGGCTGAGCTTCTACGATTCCAACCTCAACCGCGAGGAATGGGTCGGGTTCGGCAACTACATCGCCCTGTCGAAGGACCCGCTGTTCTGGAAGGCCTTCGTCCAGACGGTCGTGTTCACCTTCTTCAGCGTGGCGCTGCACCTCGTGCTCGGCCTCGGCCTCGCCCTGCTGCTCAACCTGCACCTCAACGGTGCCTTCCGCAGCCTGGCGCGCGGCCTGCTGATCGTGCCCTGGCTGATCGCGCCGACGGTCGCGGGCATGATCTGGGTGCTGATGCTGCAGCCCTTCGGCGTCTTCAACGGCGTGCTGGTCTCGCTCGGCATTCTCGACGCGAATTCCGCCGTGTCCTGGCTCGGCGATCCCAAGACGGCGCTCGGCTCGGTCACGGCGATGAACGTCTGGCGCGCCTTCCCCTTCTTCATGGTGATGCTGCTGGCCGGCCTGCAGGCGATCCCGAAGCAGCTCTACGAGGCGGCCGAGATCGACGGCGCCACGCTCTGGGAGCAGTTCCGCCACATCACCCTGCCGCAGCTGCGCAGCGTCATCACCACGATCGTGCTGCTCGACTCGATCTGGACCTTCCGCGCCTTCGACCCGGTCTACGTCATGACCGGCGGCGGCCCGGCCCATTCCTCGGAAGTGCTCGCCACCGCGATCTATTTCGACGGCTTCCAGAAGCTGCGCTTCGGCTACGCCTCCGCCGAGGCGGTGGTGATGTTCCTCGTCCTCTTCGTCGTCAGCGCCATCTATGTGCGCCGCGCGATGAGCAACGCCTAAAGCGGGATCAAAACACGATGCCTATGGTCATTTCCGGCAGGCTGGGCCAGCGCGGGCGCGAGCGTCTCCTCAACGCCTCGGCCTACCTGCTCCTGATCCTCGCGATCGTCATCATATTCTTCCCGCTCGCCTGGATGCTCTCGGTCTCCTTCCGGCCGAATCTCGAGGTCATGCAGATGCCGCCGCGCTGGCTGCCGGAGGTGTTCACCCTGGAGGGCTATCGCAAGATCTTCTCCAGCAGCCGCTATCTCGTGGTCTTCCTGAACACGACGATCATCTCGCTGGTGGTGACGGTGCTGTCGCTGCTGCTGGGCGCGATGGCGGCCTATGCGCTGGCGCGTTTCAACTTCGTCGGCCAGCGCATGGTGCTCATGTTCCTGATCACCACGCAGATGTTCCCGCTGGTGCTGCTCTGCATCCCCTATTTCAGGATCTTCATCACGCTCGGGCTCTACGACACCCGCACCTCGCTGGTGATCGTCTACCTGACCTTCACCCTGCCGTTCTGCATCCTGATGCTGCGCAGCTACTTCATCAACATCCCGCGCGACATCGAGGAGGCGGCGATGGTCGACGGCTGCTCGCGGCTGGGCGCGATCTTCCGCACCCTGGTGCCGATGTCCTATCCCGCCTTCGTCGGGGCCGGGCTCTACACCTTCCTGCTCGCCTGGAACGAGTTCCTCTTCGCGGTGGTGCTGATCGAGTCCTGGGAGAACCGGGTGCTCACCATGGCGATCTACAGCCTGATGGCCGAGTTCGTCACCGACTGGAACGCGATGATGGCCTTCTCGGTGCTGGCGAGCCTGCCGCTGGTTGTCGCCTTCATCTTCCTGCAGCGCTACATGGTGCAGGGCATGACCGCCGGCGCGCTGACCTCGTGAGCGGCGAGACCGGCCGGGCTCGCAAGGCCCGGCCGGATCGTGTAGGCGGGTGTCCCAGCGGAAGCGCCGCAGAAGCGCTCCGCCCGCCAACGCACCAGCCCGGGGAAGCATCGTGAGCCGTCTCGTCTACGTCCTGAACGGACCCAACCTGAACCTCCTCGGCAAGCGCCAGCCCCAGATCTACGGCCACACCACCCTGGCCGATGTCGAGGCGCGCTGCCGCACGCTCGCCGGCGAGCTCGGCCTCGAGCTGCGCTTCCACCAGAGCAACCGCGAATACGAGATCATCGACTGGGTGCACGAGGCGCGCGAGACCGCCGGCGCCATCGTCATCAACCCGGCCGCCTTCACCCATACCTCCGTCGCGATCCTCGACGCGCTCAACGCCTTCGACGCGCCGGTGATCGAGGTCCACATCTCCAATGTGCACAAGCGCGAGGCCTTCCGTCACCATTCCTATGTGACGCTGCGGGCGGACGCGGTCATGGCCGGCTTCGGCACCCATGGCTACGAGCTCGCCCTGCGCCACGCCGCCCATCTGATCGACGCCAAGCAGGCCGCGACCTGATGGCGGACCTGCGGATCGCGGTGATCGGCGGCGGGTTGATCGGCCGCCGCCATGCCGAGCACGTCGCCGCCCAGCCGGGCCTCGCCCTCTCGGCCATCGTCGACCCCTCCTCCGTCGGTGAGGCGCTCGCCGCCGAGCTCGGCACGCGCTGGTTCGCGCGCTTCGAGGATCTGGTCGCGCAGGACAGGCCGGACGGCGTGATCATCGCGACGCCGAACACGCTGCATCTCGAGCACGGGCTCGCCGCCGCGGTGGCGGGGCTGCCCGCCATCATCGAGAAGCCGATCGCCGATAGCATCGCCGCCGCCCGGCAACTGGTCGAGGCCTTCGACGCGGCCGGGCTGCCGCTGCTGGTCGGCCATCACCGCCGCTACAACCCGATGATCCGCAAGGCGAAGGAGATTGTCGAGGACGGCCGGCTCGGCCGCATCCTGACCCTTCATGGCCAGTTCTGGCTGATGAAGCCCGACGATTATTTCGAGGTGCCCTGGCGCCGCCAGACCGGCGCCGGCCCGGTCTTCATGAACTTCGCCCATGACGTCGACCTGTTCCGCTATCTCTGCGGCGAGGTCGCCGCCGTGCAGGCGCAGGAATCGCGGCTGGTGCGCGGCAACGAGGTCGAGGAGACCGCCGTGGTGCTGCTGCGCTTCGCCAATGGCGCGCTCGGCACGGTCAACGTCTCGGATTCGGTCGTCGCGCCCTGGAACTGGGAGATGACCACCGGCGAGAACCCGGTCTACCCGCGCCAGGACCAGTCCTGCTACCAGATCGGCGGCACCCATGGCGCGCTGTCGGTGCCGCAGCTCGAGCTTTGGAGCAACCCCGGCAAGCGCAGCTGGTGGGAGCCGCTGCGGCGCGAGCGCGTGCCCTTCCTGCCGGAAGATCCGCTGCAGGCGCAGGTCCGCCATTTCGGCGAGGTGCTGCGCGGCGAGGCCGCCCCGCTGGTGCCGGGCCGCGAGGGGCTGGAGACGCTGAAGGTCATCCACGCCGTCAAGGAATCGGCGCGCACCGGCGCCATGGTCACGATCGCCTGAGGCCGGGCGGGAAGGGCGGGGACGTGGAACGACGCGCGTGATCTTACCCGCCCGCTCTGGCACGCCGTCCGGCGGTGTCGAGGCGCTCGCGCTCGCCGTCGCCGGCTTCGCGCTGTTCGCCGCCGGTGATGCCGC
The DNA here is from genome assembly GCF_039673065.1 of Allobosea sp. TWI1241. NCBI lineage: Bacteria > Pseudomonadati > Pseudomonadota > Alphaproteobacteria > Hyphomicrobiales > Alloboseaceae > Allobosea > Allobosea sp. TWI1241. The sequence continues at coordinate 168,975 of NZ_JBDJKW010000008.1, forward strand.
CTCGAAGCTCGTCGTGGTCGAGAGCAACACCGTGACCGTGCTCTGGGGCCGCAGCCTCGCCTTCCTGCTGGTGACGGTGCTGCTGATCGGGCCGCACCGGGTCGTGCCGGTGCTGCGCGGCACGCCGGTGCGGCTGCTGCTGCTGCGCTCGGTCTTTCCCTGCCTGGGCGGGCTCTGCGTCATCGGCGCCAGCGCCTATCTGCCGCTGGCGCAGGTCACCACCGTGCTCTTCGTCGCGCCGCTGCTGAGCATGGTCTTCGGCTACCACATCCTCGGCGAGCGCGTCGGTCCCTGGGGCTGGGTCGCGGTGCTGCTCGGCTTCGCCGGCGTGCTGGCGATCATGCGGCCCTTCGGCGGCGATTTCTCCTGGGCGCTGGTCATTCCGGCGCTGGGCGGCGTCTTCGCCGCGATGGGGCAGGTGCTGACCCGCCTCGTGGCGCAGCGCACCACGCCGCGGGCGATCGTGCTGTATCTGGCGCTGCTGATGCTGGCCCTGTCCTCGCTGCCGCTGCCCCTGTTCTGGCAGGCGCCGAGCGCCGGGCAATGGTGGGTGCTGGCGCTGGCCGGCGCCTGCCAGGCGCTCGGCCAGTTCAGCATGGTCGCGGCCTATGCCCGGGCGGCTGCCTCCCGCATCGCGCCCTATTCCTATGCGCAGCTCCTCACCGCAGCCCTGCTCGGCTTCGCGCTGTTCGGTGAGGTGCCGGATGCGATGACCCTGCTCGGCGCGGCGCTGATCGTCGCCGGCGGGCTGATCTCGCTGCGGCTGGCCGGGCGCTGAGCGGTTTCCGCTTTCCGGCACGATGTTGTAGATCGGCGGCGAGGAGACCCGTCGCGCCATGACCTTCGAGACCGCCGCCACGCCCGAAGCCGCCGTCGACCGGCTGGAAGCGCTCTATGCCGCGGCGACGACGGCGCTGCGCGGCGATCTGCAGCGCTTCTTCGCGACGCGGCAGGCGCCGACCCCGGAGGAGCGCGCGCTCTACCGCTATCCCCTGCTGCGCGTCACCTACGAGCCGGACAAGCTGCCGGCGGCGACGCGGCGCGGTTACGCCAAGTTCGCGGCGCCCGGCGTCTATTCGACCACGGTCTCGCAGCCCGGCGAGTTCCGCACCTATCTGCTCGACCAGCTGCGCCCGCTCGTCGAGGAGTATGGCGCGACGATCGAGACCGGCGTCAGCAGCCAGGAAATTCCCTACCCCTACGCGCTCGACGGCGGCGACGAGCTCGGCCGCGACAATATCAGCCCGGCCGAACTCGCCCGGCATTTCCCGACGCCGCTGCTCTCGCTGGTCGGCGACGAGATCGCCGACGGCACCTATGAGCTGGTCGACGGCGAGCCGCGGCCGCTGGCGCTGTTCGACGCGGTGCGCGTCGACTATTCGCTGCGCCGGCTGGTGCACTACACCGGCACCGACTGGCGCGCCGTGCAGCCCTGGGTGCTGCTGACCAATTATCACCGCTATGTCGACCAGTTCGTCCGGCTCGGCCTCGCCGAGATCGAGGCCGGCACAGCTGAGGCGCTGGTCACGCCGGGCGGCGTGCGCATCGAGCGCGACGGCGTCGATGTCAGCGCCGCCGAGCGGGTGATGTCGGCGCCCTGGCACCGCTTCCAGATGCCGGCCTACCATCTGATCCGCAAGGGCGGCGCCGGGGTGACGCTGGTCAACATCGGCGTCGGCCCGTCCAACGCCAAGACGATCACCGACCATCTCGCGGTGCTGCGCCCGCATTGCTGGCTGATGGTCGGCCATTGCGGCGGGCTGCGCCAGACCCAGATCATCGGCGACTACGTGCTGGCCCACGCCTACCTGCGCCAGGACGGCATCCTCGACCACCATGTCCCGCCCGACGTTCCTGTGCCGGCGCTGGCCGAGGTGCAGGTCGCACTTCAGGAGGCCGCGGCGCTGGTCACCGGCGAGAAGGGCGACCGGCTGAAGCAGCGCCTGCGCACCGGCACCGTCGTGACGCAGGACGACCGCAACTGGGAGCTGCGCTGGACCCGCGAGCGCCGTCGCATCAACCTGTCGCGCGCCATCGCCGTCGACATGGAATCCGGCACCATCGCCGCGCAGGGCTACCGCTTCCGCGTGCCCTACGGCACGCTGCTCTGCGTCTCCGACAAGCCGCTCCATGGCGAGATCAAGCTGCCCGGCGCCGCCAACGCCTTCTACGAGCGCGCGGTCGGCGAGCATCTCAAGATCGGGCTCGCCGCGCTGGACAAGATGCGCGACGCCGGCTCCTCGATCCATTCGCGCAAGCTGCGCAGCTTCGACGAGCCGCCCTTCCGCTAGGTGGATCGCTAAACCGCGAGCGATCCTCTCAACCGCCCGGAAGGGCTGCCCGCGGGAGAGTGGCGACCGGGATCGCGGTCATTGTGCGGGCCGGTCCGCATCGACAGGGAGACGCCGGGGACCGTGAGCGAGCACAGCCCGACCATCACCATGGCCCTGATCGGGCCCGGCGTCCTGTGCGTGTTCGGACTGGCGTTCCTCTGGGCCTGGGTGATCGAGCGCAGGCGGCATTATCTGCTGCTGCTGGCGGCCGCGCCCCTGCTGTTCGGGCTGGGCATCCTGATCCAGGCCTTCTACTGGCCCCCGGCGACCGTTCCCAACGCGCTCCTGTCGGCGCTGTTATATACGCTAGCCGTTCTGCTGGCTGCGGAGGCGATCCTCTCCCGCTCGGGCCGGCGGCTGGGCCTGCCGGCCGATCTCGCCATCCTCGCCGTCATCCTCGGCGGATTGTGGTTCTTCGCCGTGATCCGGCCGAACCTGCTGGCGCGCGTCTACATCCAGAATTTCGGCTACGGCTTCATCCTGCTCGCCGCGGCGCTGCGGCTGCTGCCGCTGATGCGCGGCCGGCCGGTCGACCGCGTGCTGTTCTGGGTGCTGCTCGTCTTCGCGCTGCACTTCTTCCCTCGCACGCTGCTGACCATCGGGCTGAGCGCGCCGGTCGGGCCCAGGGCGTTCGGCGGCTCGCTGTTCTGGCACGCGCTGCACCTCTCGCTCGCGGTGCTGGGCGCGGCGCTGGCGACGGCGATCCTCGCCGCGGCGCTCTCAGACCTGATCGACGATCTGCGGCGCGAGCGCGATGTCGACGGCATGACCGGCGTGTTCAACCGGCGCGCCTTCGAGCAGAGGGCCGGGCTCCTGCTCGCTGACGAGCGGGCGGCGCCCTGCACCCTGATCGCCTGCGACCTCGACCATTTCAAGCAGATCAACGACCGCTACGGCCACGGTGCCGGGGACGAGGTGCTGAAGGCCTTCGCGAGGCTGCTCCTGCAGGGCTGTCGGGCCGAGGATCTCGGCGGCCGGATCGGCGGCGAGGAGTTCGCGCTGCTCTTGCCGCGCACCGGGCAGGATCGCGCCAGCGAGGTCGCCGAGCGGCTGCGCACCGCGCTGTCGCGGCTATCCTTCCCCGCCATGCCGCGCGATGCGGTCGTGACGGCAAGCTTCGGCCTCGCCCAGGCCCGGCCGGGAGACACGCTGTCGCAGCTGCTCGCCCGGGCGGATACGGCCCTCTACCGGGCGAAGCGCGCCGGCCGCGACCGGATCGTGCTGGAGACCGCCGCGCCGGAGGCAGGTCGGCGCGACCCGGCGCCGAGCCTCTCGCCCTCGTGACGGCGACGCCGCGGCATGACAGCGGCGCCCGCCGGATGCTACGACACGATCCGTCACGCCTCGGAGGCCGCCTGTGTCCGCGACCCGCTCGATCCTGCTCATCATCGGCGGCGGCATCGCCGCCTATAAATGCCTGGAGCTGATCCGCCGGCTCAAGGATCGCGGCATCGCCTGCCGCTGCATCCTGACCCGCGCCGGCGAGCAGTTCGTCACGCCGCTCTCGGTCGGCACGCTGGCGGGCGAGCGCTGTTTCACCGACCTGTTCTCGCTGACCGACGAGGCCGATATCGGCCATATCGCCCTGTCGCGCTCGACCGACCTCCTGGTGGTGGCGCCCGCCACCGCCGACCTGATCGCCAAGATGGCCAACGGCCATGCCGACGATCTCGCCTCGACCGCGCTGATGGCGACCGACAAGCGCGTCCTGATCGCCCCGGCCATGAACCCGCGCATGTGGTCGCATCCGGCGACCCGGCGCAACATGGCGCAGCTCCGGCAGGACGGCGTGCTGGTCGTCGGCCCGAATACGGGGGCGATGGCCGAGCGCGGCGAGAGCGGCGAGGGCCGCATGGCCGAGCCGCAGGAAATCCTCGCCGCCATCGAGCTGGCGCTGGCCGGCGAGCCGCGCGCCCAGCCGGCCTCGATCGGCTTCCTCGGCCGCCTGCCGGGCGGGGAGCAGGCGGGCCGGAGGCCGCTGGCCGGACGGCGCGTGCTGGTGACCTCGGGCCCGACGCATGAGCCGATCGACCCGGTGCGCTATATCGCCAACCGCTCCTCCGGCAAGCAGGGCCACGCCATCGCCGCCGCCGCGGCCGCCGCCGGCGCCGAGGTCACGCTGATTTCCGGCCCGGTCGCCATCCCCGATCCGGCCGGGGTCACCACCGTCCATGTCGAAAGCGCCCGCGAGATGCTGGCGGCGACCGAGGCGGCGCTGCCCGCCGATATCGGCATCTTCGCCGCCGCCGTGGCCGATTGGCGGGTGGCGGGTGCCGCCGGCCAGAAGATGAAGAAGGACGCAGGCGGCATCCCGGCCCTGCATCTCGTCGAGAATCCCGACATCCTGGCGACCGTCGCGGCGCGCGAGGTCGACCGGCCGCGCCTCGTTGTCGGCTTCGCCGCCGAGACCCAGAACGTAGTCGACTACGCCCGCGCCAAGCTGGCGAAGAAGGGCTGCGACCTGATCGTCGCCAACGATGTCGGCGGCACCGGCGTGATGGGCGGCGACGACAACACGGTGCATCTCGTCACCGCTGAGTCCGTCGAGACCTGGCCGACCCTGCCCAAGGCCGAGGTCGCCGGACGCCTGGTCGCGCATCTCGCCGGCCTGCTGGCCCAGCCTCGATGAGCGCCATGGCCGCCGTCCTCGTCCGGCGCCTGACGCAGGCGCGCGACCTGCCGCTGCCGGCCTATGAAACCGCCGATGCTGCCGGGCTCGACCTGCGCGCCGCGCTGCCCGGCGGCCCGCTCGACCTCGCCCCCGGCGCGCGCGTTCTGGTGCCGACCGGGCTCGAGATCGCGCTGCCGCCCGGGCATGAAGGCCAGGTCAGGCCGCGCTCCGGTCTGGCGCTGCGCCATGGCGTCACCGTGCTCAACGCACCCGGCACCATCGACGCCGATTATCGCGGCGAGGTGAAGGTCATCCTGGTCAATCACGGCGCCGAGCCCTTCGCGATCCGCCATGGCGATCGCATCGCGCAGCTCGTGGTGGCGCCGGTGTCGCGGGCGGCCTTCGTCGAGGTCGCCTCGCTCGACGAGACGGCGCGCGGTGCCGGCGGCTTCGGCTCGACCGGCATCGGGCGCTCCGCCGTCGCAGGGGGCGCGTCGTGATCCAGCTCTCGCGCCGCAGCGCGCTCGCCATCGCCGCGGTGGTCGACATCGCCTTGCACGCCCGCGGCGCGCCGGTCGCCGCCAAGGCGCTCGCCGCCCGGCTCGACCTGCCGCCGCGCCATCTCGAGACCATGCTGCAGGCCCTCGTCCGCGCCGGCATCCTCAAGGGGCTGCGCGGCCCGCGCGGCGGCTACGAGCTCGCCCGCGAGCGCCGTCGCATCACCGCCGGCGGCATCCTGCGCGCCACCATGCTTGACCCTAGCGGCGAGTTGCCGGCGCCCTCCGAATCCAGTCCGCTACTGGCCACCGTGATCACGCCGCTGGTGCAGACCGCGATGGAGGCCTGCCTGGCGACGCTCGACACCGTTACCGTCGCCGAACTCTGCGAGCAGGCGGAGAATGGCGGCCTGACCGAAGACGGCACGAAGACGCATGATTTCACGATCTAGGATTGTGAATATAAAACAAATATCGACACAATTTGTGATTAAGTGATAAGCCAGAGCAGGTCGCTTCCGCAGACCCGCAAGCAGGGAGGCCCGTCATGGCCGAGACACCCCGGATCAAGACCGCCGGCCGCGGCCGGATCTACGACTCCATTACCGATACGATCGGCGACACCCCGCTGGTCAAGCTCAACCGCCTGCCGGACGAGCGCGGCGTCAAGGCGACGATCCTGGCCAAGCTGGAGTTCTTCAACCCGATCTCCAGCGTCAAGGACCGCATCGGCGTCAACATGATCGACGCCATGGAGGCCTCGGGCGCCCTGAAGCCGGGCGGCACGCTGATCGAGCCGACCTCCGGCAATACCGGCATCGCGCTCGCCTTCGTCGCGGCGGCGCGCGGCTACCGCCTGATCCTCGTCATGCCCGAGACCATGTCGATCGAGCGCCGCAAGATGCTGGCGCTGCTCGGCGCCGAGCTGGTGCTGACGCCCGGCCCGGCCGGCATGCGCGGCGCCGTCGCCAAGGCCGAGGAGCTCAAGGCCGAGATCCCGGGCGCGATCATCCCGCAGCAGTTCGAGAACGCCGACAACCCGGCGATCCACCGCGTCACCACCGCGGAGGAGATCTGGAACGACACCAAGGGCGCGGTCGACATCGTGATCTCGGGCGTCGGCACCGGCGGCACCATCACCGGCATCGGCCAGGTGCTGAAGCAGCGCAAGCCCACGGTGAAGATGGTCGCGGTCGAGCCGGAGGATTCCCCCGTGCTCTCCGGCGGCCAGCCCGGCCCGCACAAGATCCAGGGCATCGGCGCCGGCTTCGTGCCCGGCGTGCTCGATCGCGCGGTGATCGACGACATCGTCACAATCGGCAACCAGACCGCCTTCGAGACGGCGCGCGCGCTCGCCCGCAGCGAGGGCATCCCGGTCGGCATCTCCTCCGGCGCGGCCGTCGCGGCGGCGCTCGAGGTCGGCGCCCGGCCCGAGAACGCCGGCAAGACCATCGTCGTGATCATCCCCTCCTTCGCCGAGCGCTATATTTCGAGCGCCCTGTTCGAAGGGCTCTGAGCCGCCGCCTTCGGGCACGGCCTTGCAGTGACATGAGAAGGGCCGGCGTCCGTGACGCCGGCCCTTCGCGTTTGCTGGCCGGGGGAGGGGATCAGCGCCGCAGCACGATCCGGTTGCCCCAGGGATCGGCGATGGTCGGGGACCCGCCTGCCTCGTCGCCGCCGGCGGCCAGGATGCGGCCGCGCAGGGCGTCGAAGGCCTCGGCGTCGCGGGCCACCAGCTCGAAGCTCGCAAGCCCCGCCTCGCCCGTGTGGCGCGGCCCGGCACCGCGGCTGTGCCAGATGTTGCCGGCGATGTGGTGGTGATAGCCGCCCGAGGCCATGAAGCTGGCGCCGGGATAATGCGTCATCACGTCGAAGCCGAGCTTGCGGTGATAGAAGGCCTCGGCGGCCGCGACCTCGCCGACGCGCAGATGGATATGGCCCATGGCCGTGCCGGCGGGCATGCCGGCATAGCCGCGGCCGTCGGCCTCGCGCAGCAGCGCCTGGAGGTCGAGGCGCTCCGTCGCCATGGCGATGTCGCCGGTCGCGGTGCGCGGCCACTCCGACCGCTTGCGGTCGCGATAGATCTCGATGCCGTTGCCTTCCGGATCGGACAGGTAGAGCGCCTCGCTGACCAGATGGTCGGAGGCGCCTTCCAGCGGCAGCCGGGCCGCGGCGGCGTGCGCCAGCCAGTTGGCGAGGTCGCCGCGCGAGGGCAGCAGGATGGCGAGGTGGAACAGGCCGGCGGCGGAGGCGGGCGCCGTCGCGCCGGCGATCAGCCGCACCAGCGGCAGCGAGCCGATGCCGAGCACGGCCTGGCCTTCGTCCTGCGTGATGAGGCGCAGGCCGATCATGTCGCGATAGAAGGCGGTGAGGGTGGGCAGGTCGGCGACGCGCAGGCTGACGGCGCCGATATGGATCGGTGCGTCATGGGCCTCGAGCGGCATGTGGGCTTCGTCGGCCGGGACGGTTGCGGTCATGGCAGGCTCCGGAAAGGGCTGCGGGCGCCGTCGCCCGCCTGCAGCCAATATCGGATGCCCCTGGCCGCTTGTCGTCCCCATGCGCGACAAGGACGCGCTTGCAGCGGCGCAATCGGGCTCAGCGTTTGCGGGCTTCGCCGCCGAGCTGCGGGCGGGCCGGCGCCGCCGCCCCGTGCAGGCGCTGCTGCTCCAGCTCGGAATTCAGCTCCGCCCCGACCAGCACGATGGTCGCCGAGAGCCAGAGCCAGGTCATGAACACCACCACCGTCGCCAGCGAGCCATAGGTCGCGGTGTAGTTGCCGAGCGTGCCGACATACCAGGAGAAGGCGCTGGAGGCCGCGACCCAGAGCAGCGCCGAGACCACCGCGCCGGGCAGCACCCAGACGAAGCGCGGCGGCTTGCGGTCCGGCCCGATCCAGTAGAGGCAGCCGATCGCGATGGTGGCGATGGCGAAGAAGGAGGGCCAGCGCACCAGCCGCACGACCTCTTCCAGCTCGTGGCCGAAGGGGAAGAGCGCGGTGACCACCGGCAGGCTGGCGATGGCGATCAGCGCGATCGTCAGGATCAGCAGTCCGCTCAGCGTCGTGCCGAGCGAGATCAGGTTGAGCTTGACGAAGCCGCGCTGCTCGCGCGCCCCGTAGATGATGTTGAGCGCGTCGAAGATCGCCTTCACCGCCGCGTTGGCGCTCCAGGCGGCGACGCCGAGGCTGATCAGGAAGGTCGTCGACAGGCTGGCGGCGTCGCGGCCGGAGAGGCGGATCGCCTGCTCGCGGATCAACTCGCGGGCGGCGTCGGGAAACATCACGGTGATGTCGTCGAGCTGGGTGATGATCCGGGCCGGATCGGTCAGCATGCCGTAGGCGGTGACCAGCAGCGAGAGCGCCGGTACCAGCGAGAGCAGGGTGAAGAAGGCGACGGCGCCCGCTAGCGACAAGACCCGCGCCTCGCCGACCCGCTCGACGAAGCGGGCGAACACGTCCTTCCAGCCGCGCCAGGGCAACTGGGCAGGGGTGGCGACGCCGCGGCCGGCCTTGCTGGGCGCCTCGTCGCGGCGCTTGCGGCGGCCGAGCAGCGTATGGACGTATCCGAGCGCCACCGCCGCCATGCCGGCGGCGCCGGTGATCCGCTTCAGATACGCCATGCCCTTCGCCTCCTGACCGCGTCGCCCTGTCTTCAACGCCACGAAAACCCCGCGCGTTCCAGCCCGCCGGCCGCCTGGGCCGTTTTAGCGCTCTGTTAACCTTAACGCTTTCTAATCATCGGGTCTCGTCCAGAGCCGTCATCCGCCCGGCGCGCGGCCCGATCGCCCGCGCCGACGCCCCTACCATGCCCGCCTCCGAGTTCCTGATGAAGCGCTCTCTCACCGCCGCGGTCGCGACCCTCGCTCTCCTGGGCTGCGGCCCGGTGCTGGCCGGCTATCTGCCCTCCGCGAAGGGGATGCTGCCGCCGGCGCCGCCGCTGCCCGCCTTCTACGACTGGAGCGGCGTCTATCTCGGAGCACAGGCCGGCTATGGCTGGGGTTCGGACCGTTTCGCGCCGGTGACCGCCTTCGGGCGCGTGCCGCTCGGCCCGCGGGCACAGACCAGCCCGTCCGGCGCCTTTGGCGGTGGCCATCTCGGCTTCAACCACCAGTTCGGCCAGCTCGTCTTCGGCGTCGAGGCCGATATCGAGACGATGAACGCCCGCACCCGCTACGAGGATGCGGCTCTGGTGATGCGCCAGCGCCAGGACTGGCAGGGCTCGGTGCGCGGCCGCCTCGGCTACGCGCTCGACCGCTATATGGTCTATGTCTCGGCCGGCGCCGCCTTCACCCGTTTCGAGCACGCCTTCTCCAGCCCGCTCACCGGGCTGAGCGAGACCGCGAAGGTCTCGCGCACCGGCTGGACCGTCGGCGCGGGCCTCAATCATGCTGTGACCGAGAACGTCATCCTCGGCCTGGACTATCGCTATACCGATTACGGCCGCTTCGACCAGGCCGGGCGCGGCCCGTTCTTCGGCATCGCCGCCGAGCACGAGCCGTCCTCCCACGCCATGCGCGCCAGCATCGCCTACAAGTTCTGAGCGGCCGGGCGACCGGCGTCCCGCGAGGCCGCGCTCATTGGGCGCGGCCTTCTGCGTTGCGGGCGCAAGCCGCGCCAGCCGCTTGGCAGCCCCCGCCGCCCGGTGCCACAAGAGGGTGAGTGCGACGGCCCGCTGGAGGCCGCCGGCCAAAGCAGGGAGGCCGTCATGGCGAACGGGAAGGTCGCGGTCGTCACCGCGGGTGGCAGCGGCATGGGCGCGGCGTCGGCGCGCCGTCTGGCGGCGGACGGCTATGCGGTGGCCATCCTGTCCTCCTCCGGCAAGGGCGAGGCGCTGGCGGCCGAGCTCGGCGGGCTGGGCGTCACCGGCTCGAACCAGTCGAACGACGATCTCAGCCGGCTGGTCGAGGCCGTGATGGCGCGCTGGGGCCGCATCGACGTGCTGGTCAACAGCGCCGGCCACGGTCCGCGTGCCGGCATCACCGAGATCACCGACGAGCAGTGGCATACCGGCCTCGACGTCTATCTGATGAACGTCGTGCGGCCGACGCGCATCGTCGCGCCGCTGATGGCGGAGGCCGGCGGCGGCGCCATCGTCAACATCTCCACCGCCTGGGCCTTCGAGCCGAGCGCGATGTTCCCGACCTCGGCGGTGTTCCGCGCCGGGCTCGCCGCCTACACCAAGCTCTTCGCCGACGCCTATGCCGCCAAGAACGTGCGCATGAACAATGTCCTGCCCGGCTGGATCGACAGCCTGCCGCAGACCGAGGAGCGGCGCGACAGCGTGCCGATGAAGCGCTACGGCAAGGCGCAGGAGATCGCGGCCACGGTCGCCTTCCTCGCCTCCGAGGGCGCCGGCTACATCACCGGACAGAACCTGCGCGTCGATGGCGGTTTGATGCGCTCGGTCTGACGGGAAGCGGCGCGCGCGCCGCGCGCCGCTTTGCTCCGCGGCCTCAGAAGCCGGTGCGCTGGCGGATCGCGGCGGCCAGCGTGCCGTCGTCGAGATAGTCGAGCTCGCCGCCCACCGGCACGCCATGGGCGAGCTTGGTCACCTTCACCGGCAGATGCGCGAGCAGGTCGGTGACGTAATGCGCCGTGGTCTGGCCCTCCACCGTGGCGCTCAGCGCCAGGATGACCTCGGTGACACGCGGATCGGCGGCGCGGGCCACCAGCGCGTCGAGGAAGAGGTTCTCCGGCCGCACGCCGTCCAGCGCCGATAGCACGCCGCCGAGCACGTGGTAGCGGCCCTTGACCGCGCCCGAGCGCTCCAGCGCCCAGAGGTCGGAGATGTCGGCGACGACGACGATCAGGCTGTCGTCGCGGCGCGGATCGCGGCAGAGCCCGCAGGGATCGCTGGTATCGACATTCCCGCAGGTCCCGCAGACGACGATCCGCTCGCGCGCCACCGTCATCGCCTCCGCCAGCGGGCCGAGCAGCTGTTCGCGCTTCTTGACCAGGTGCAGCGCGGCGCGCCGCGCCGAGCGCGGCCCGAGCCCGGGCAGCCGCGCCAGCAGCTGTATCAGCTTGTCGATTTCGGGGCCGGCGACGGAGCGTGACATGGTGGCGGGCGATGCCTCACGGCAGGCCTCGCGCCGACCGTCTGGTGACTAGGGGCAGGGGAGCGGCGGCCGCGACCGGAGCGGGCCGCCGCGGCGCGGCTCAGAACAGCTTCATGCCGGGCGGGATCGGCAGGCCGCGCGTCACTTCCGACATGCGCTCCTGCACCTCGCGCTCGGCCTTGTTGCGGGCGTCGTTGGTGGCGGAGATTACCAGGTCCTCGAGGATTTCCTCCTCGCCCTGCACCATCAGGCTGGGGTCGATCTTGATGGTCTTCAGCAGGTTCTTGGCGGTCATCACCACCTTGACCAGCCCGCCGCCCGCGCTGCCCTCGAATTCGAGCGTGTCGAGCTGGGCCTGCATGTCGGCCATCTTCTGCTGCATCTGCTGCGCCTGCTTCATCAGGCCCATCATGTCGCGCATGTGTTCGGCTCCCGGCTTGGGTCGGTTCTTCGGTCAGTTCTTGGGTCAGTTGCTGTCGTCGGTCCAGAAGGCGATGTCGTCCAGATCCGGCTCGGCGTCGTAGTCGAGCGGGGCATAATCCGACAATTCGGCATCCTCGGGGCCGGCTGGCGCTTCCGCGGCGGCTTCCGCCGCCCGCGGGTCGCGCACGTCGACGATGCGTGCGCCCGGAAAGCGTTGCAGCACGGCGCGCACCGCCGGATGCGCCGCCGCGTCGCTCTCCCGCCGGCCCTTCGCGGCCTCCGCCTGCTCGCGCAGCGTCGGCGCGCCCTCGCCGTTGACCACGGTGACGAACCAGGTCTGGCCGGTCCATTCCTTCAGCCGCTTGGCGAGGTCGTTGGCGAGATGGCGGTTGCCGTGCTCGGCCAGGGCGAACTCGATGCGCCCGGTCTCGAACTTCACCAGCCGCACGTCGCGCTCGAGCGCGATCTTCATGGCGATGTCGCGCTGGCGCGAGGCGAGCGCCACCAGCTCCTCCAGGCTTTCCGGCTGTGCGAGCGCGCTGGCGCGTGCCTGTGGGGCGGGCGCCGTGATGGCGACGGGCGCCGGATTGGCCGCGGCCAGCACCGGGCGTGCCGCCAGCGCCGTGGCGCCGCCGCCCATGGGCGGGCGCGGCCCGGAGCCGCCATTGCCGCCGCTGCCCTGGCCGCCGCCGTCCCGCAGCAGGCGCAGCGCCTCGTCCGGCGTCGGCAGGTCGGCGGCATGGGCGAGGCGCACCAGCGCCATCTCGGCCGCCATCACCGGCCGGTCGGCCTGGCGGACCTCGGCGATCGCCTTGAGCAGCATCTGCCAGGCGCGCGCCAGCACCCGCACCGGCAGGCGCTGGGCGAAATCGGCGCCGCGCACCCGCTCGGCCTGGCTCAGGCTCGGATCCTTGGCGGCGTCGGGCACGATCTTCAGCCGCGTCACCAGATGGCTGAACTCGGCGAGGTCGGAAAGCACCACCGCCGGATCGGCACCGGCGTCGTACTGGGCGCGCAATTCGCCGAGCGCGGCGGCAATGTCGCCCTTCATCACCTGCTCGAACAGGTCGATCACCCGCGCCCGGTCGGAGAGACCGAGCATGGTGCGCACCTCCTCGAGCGTGATGCGGCCGCCGGCATGGGCGATCGCCTGGTCGAGGATCGAGAGCGAATCGCGCACCGAGCCCTCGGCGGCGCGGGCGACGGCGGCGAGCGCCTCCTCCTCGGCCTCGATGCCTTCCGCCCGGCAGATCTTGTCGAGATGGCCGACCAGCACGGAGGCGTCGACGCGGCGCAGGTCGAATCGCTGGCAGCGCGACAGCACCGTCACCGGCACCTTGCGGATCTCGGTGGTGGCGAAGATGAACTTGGCGTGCGGCGGCGGCTCCTCCAGCGTCTTCAGGAAGGCGTTGAACGCGCCTCCCGAGAGCATGTGGACCTCGTCGATGATGTAGACCTTGTAGCGCGCCGAGACGGGGGCGTAGCGCACCGCGTCGTTGATCTGGCGGACATTGTCGACGCCGTTGTTCGAGGCGGCGTCGATCTCCATCACGTCGATATGGCGGCCCTCGACAATCGCCTGGCAATGCACCCCGAACTGCGTCAGATCGGTGGTCGGCGCGCCGCTGCCGTCGGCATTCTGGTAGTTGAGCGCGCGCGCCAGGATGCGGGCGGTCGTGGTCTTGCCGACGCCGCGCACGCCGGTCAGCATCCAGGCCTGTGGAATGCGGCCGGCCGCGAAGGCGTTGGTCAGCGTCCGGACCATGGCCTCCTGGCCGATCAGATCGCCGAAATGCGCTGGCCGGTACTTGCGCGCCAGCACGCGATAGGCGGCGGGGGCCGCCGCGGGGGCGGGGGGCGAGGCGGCCGCCGGAACCGCCGGGGCAAGGCCTGGGAAGCCCGGCTCGTCCGCGGGCATGTTCTCGTCGCTCATGTCACTGCTTTCGCCAATCGCGGCGTGGCGGTCAACGCCACAGGCCGAATCCGGCGCGCCATGCCGGCGGATGCGCGGCCGGTCTCGCGAGCGCGAGGTGGGAGGCTGGACGAAGACCCGCTCGGTCTCGTTACGGCTGCTTCCTTCCGGACCTGACCGGGTTGGCGAGTGAAACGTCCCTCGCCAACCTCCCGCCCGCTATATCGACGCTCGCGCGCCGAAGCGCAAGCCGGCTCGTGCGGCTTATCTGCGGGAAAACCGGCGCTGCGACGCCGGCGCGCAGGCGGTTCGGCATTGACTCGGTCCGATCCATCCGCCATAAGCCCGCGACCTGTGCTGCCGGACCGGCGGCATGGACCCATTTTGCACGACAGGCTCGGTCGGCCCTGGCTTTCCTTTCGGAAGCCGTGCCTGTCGCGCCGGATGACGCCCCGGAGACGGACCGTGAAGAGAACCTACCAACCCAGCAAGCTGGTGCGTAAGCGCCGTCACGGCTATCGCGCCCGCATGGCGACGAAGGGCGGCCGCAAGGTCATCGCCGCCCGTCGCGCCCACGGCCGCAAGCGCCTGTCGGCTTGATGGACGAAAAGGCGCGCGAGCTCTGCGCGCCCGTTTCGGAAGACAGGCAAACCGCCATGCGCCTCGCCCGTCTGACGCAACGTAAGGAATTCCTCGCGGCGGCCGAGCACGGCCGCCGTTTTCGTTCGTCGGCCTTCACCGCCCAGGTGCGGGACCGCGCGGACGTCGAGGAGGCCGGCCCGGGCCTGCGACTGGGGCTCACCGCCTCGCGCAAGACCGGGAACGCCGTCGTGCGCAACCGCATCCGGCGCCGCCTGCGCGCCGCCGCCGCCCAGGCGCTCGCGGCGCAGACGCAGCGCGCCTGCGATCTGGTGATCGTCGCGCGGCCCGAGACGGTCTCCGCCGACTTCTCCGTCCTGCTCGCCGATCTCGCCGTCGCGATCGACCGTGCCCGCCCTGCCGGCGGCAAACGCCGCCAGCCATCCCGCAAAGCCTCGTAGAAGCCCCTTCAAACGGGCCGCCACAGAGACCGCTTCCGAGACGATGATGAAAGAAGACAACCGCAACCTGCTCCTCGCGATCGTGCTGTCGGTGGTCGTACTGCTCGGCTGGCAGTTCTTCTACGGCGCGCCCCAGATGGAGAAGCAGCGCCAGATCGCGCAGCAGAACCAGCAGACTCAGAGCCAGCAGCCGCCGGCGCCCGGCACGGTGCCGACGCCTTCGGCCACGCCGGGAGCCCCCGGCGCCCCGGCCGCCACGCCCGGCCAGCCTTCGGCCGTGCCGGCTGCCGCCGGCGCGGTCGAGACCCGCGACGCCGCGCTGGCCCGCAGCCCGCGCGTGCGCATCGAGACCCCGAAGATCGCCGGCTCGATCGCGCTGACCGGCGCCCGCATCGACGATGTCTCGCTGAAGGCCTATCACGAGACGGTCGACCCCAAGAGCCCGATCATCGTGCTGCTCTCGCCTGCCGGCGGCCCGCACGCCTATTACTCCGATTTCGGCTGGGTCGCGGCGCCGGGCACCAATGTGCCGCTGCCGAGCGCCACCACGCTCTGGACCGCCGACAGCGAGGTCCTGACGCCCGCCAAGCCGGTGACGCTGACCTGGGACAACGGCCAGGGCCTGCTGTTCAAGCGCACCGTCTCGGTCGACGACAATGCGATGTTCTCGATTCGCGACGAGGTCGAGAACAAAAGCGCCGCCGCGGTCACGCTGTTCCCCTACGGGCAGGTCGTGCGCGTCGGCCGCCCGGCCACGCTCGGCTACTACGTGCTGCATGAGGGCCTGATCGGCTCGCTCGGCGACAAGGGCCTGCAGGAGTTCACCTACGACGCCATCGACAAGGAGCCGGCCCTCGGCGCCGCGACGCATGGCAAGACCTGGAAGGACGTGGTCGGCGGCTTCGTCGGTATCACCGACAAGTACTGGGCCGCGGCCGTCGTGCCAGACCAGAATCGCAAATACGAGGGCCGCTACTCCTCAGTGCAGAGCGGCGCCCAGCGCATCTACCAGGCCGACTTCCTCGGCGAGCCGGTCGCGATCGCGCCCGGTGCCTCCGCGGCGGCCGATTCGCGCCTGTTCGCCGGGGCCAAGGAAGTCGCGGCCATCGACGGCTACGAGAAGAATCTCGGCATCAAGCGCTTCGAGCTGCTGATCGACTGGGGCTGGTTCTACTTCATCACCAAGCCCATGTTCTACCTGATGGACTGGGTCTACAAGCATGTCGGCAATTTCGGCATCGCGATCCTGGTCGTCACCGTCCTGCTGAAGCTGCTGTTCTTCCCGCTGGCCAACAAGTCCTACGCCTCGATGGCGAAGATGAAGGCCGTCCAGCCGGAGATGATGGCGATCCGCGAGCGCTACGCGGACGACAAGATGAAGCAGCAGCAGGCGCTGATGGAGCTGTACAAGAGCCACAAGATCAACCCGCTCGCCGGCTGCTGGCCGGTGCTGGTGCAGATCCCGGTCTTCTTCGCGCTCTACAAGATCCTGTTCATCACCATCGAGATGCGTCACGCGCCGTTCTTCGGCTGGATTCGCGATCTCGCCGCGCCGGACCCGACCTCGGTCTTCAACCTGTTCGGCCTGCTGCCCTTCGCGGTGCCCGCCTTCCTAATGATCGGCGCCTGGCCCATCATCATGGGCATCACGATGTTCGTGCAGATGAAGATGAATCCGGAGCCGCCGGATCCGATCCAGAAGGCGATGTTCACCTGGATGCCGGTGTTCTTCACCTTCCTGCTCGGCTCGTTCCCGGCCGGCCTGGTGATCTACTGGAGCTGGAACAACCTGCTCTCGATCCTCCAGCAGGGCTACATCATGCGCAAGCATGGCGTGAAGATCGAGCTCTGGGACAACATCAAGAACATGTTCGGCAAGAAGAAGCCGGCCGTGGCCGCGGCGGGGACGACGCCCAAGCCCGCCAACAGCAACAAGAAGTGAGGTGGGCGGCCTTCCGGCCGCTGCTTCACCGACGATTTCAGCGGGCCGCTCCCCAAGGGGCGGCCCGTTTCTCATCCGGGCGGTCGCACCGCCCGCAGGCCGCGACGACGGGGAGCCATGCCATGCCCTTGCCGGACCCGATGACCCGCCATCCGATCCCCGGTTGGAAGGGCACCGCCTTCCTCAAGGCGATCGTCGACCATCCGCTGGTCGAGGTCGGCGACTATTCCTACTACGACGACTCGCGCGGGCCCGAGCACTTCCTCGCCCGCTGCGTGCGCTACCATTTCGATTTCATCGGCGACCGGCTGATCATCGGGAAGTTCGTGGCGATCGCCCAGGCGGCGCAGTTCGTGATGAACGGCGCCAACCATCCGATGGGCGGCTTCTCGACCTTTCCCTTCGGCATGATCGGCTGCGAGGAGGCGCCGCCGATGACGCCAGAGCGGCTCGCGCTGCGCGGCGACATGGTGATCGGCAATGATGTCTGGATCGGCCGCGAGGCGGTGATCATGCCGGGGGTCACCATCGGTGACGGCGCGATCATCGGCACGCGGGCCCAGGTGGCGCGCGACGTGCCGCCCTATGCGGTGGTGGTCGGCAATCCCGGCCGGGTGGTGAAGCTGCGCTTTGCGCCGGAGGTGATCGCGGCCCTGCTCGATATCCGCTGGTGGGACTGGGCGCCGGAGAAGATCGCCCGCAATCTCGCGCTGATCGCCGGCGCCGACATCGACGCGCTGCGCGCGGCCGTGTAGGCAGGGGCCATGACCGAGAACACCAGCACGCCATTCACCGAGGACGAGCTCGAGACCGCCCGCAAGCTCTTCGAGGGGCCGTGGGACTTCGTCTGGGCCTCGACCCGGATCGACGACCTGCCGCCGATGGTCGGGCACGAGATCGCCTTCGCCGGCCGCTCCAATGTCGGCAAGTCGAGCCTGATCAATGCGCTGACCCGCCGCAACGCCCTGGCGCGGACCTCGCACACGCCCGGCCGCACCCAGCAGCTCAACTTCTTCCGCCAGGTCGACCATGACGAGCGCCTGAGCATCGTCGACATGCCGGGCTACGGCTATGCCGCGGTCGGCAAGGACAAGGTCGCAGCCTGGACCAAGCTGATCCACGACTATCTGCGCGGCCGCGCCAACCTCATGCGCGTCTACGTGCTGATCGACGCCCGCCACGGCATCAAGGAGGTCGACGGAGCCGTGCTGGAGACGCTCGACAAGGCAGCGGTCTCCTACCAGATCGTGCTGACCAAGGGCGACGCGCTCAAGCCCTCCGAGCAGCAGGCGCGCATCGAGGCGACGCGCGAGGCGATCCGCCGCCGCCCGGCCGCCTTCCCCGAAGTGCTGCTGACCTCCAGCGAGAGCGGGCTCGGCGTCGCCGAGCTGCGCGCGGCCATCGCCCGCATCCTGTTCGAGCGCAGCTGAGCGCGCCGCGTCATCGAAATTTTACGCTCGCGGGCGGATGATCGCGGGCTGCCGGGCGTGCCACCGGTGCCGATCCGCCCGGAGTTCGTCATGCATGCCGTTTTCCGCCTGCTGAGCTGCTGCCTCGTCCTGGCCGCGCTGGCCGTCTTCGGCTGGTCGCGCCAGGCCGTCGCGCAGGACTGGACGCCCGCGGCCTCGGGCGTCGAATACCAGCTCCTCGCCCGCTGGGACGCCGAGCGGCTGAACAGCATCCTGACGAAGGACATGCCGGCCTTCTCCGGCCTGTCGGTGAGCTATACCCCGGCCAGCAGCGCCATCCGCCTCTACCGCGTGCGCTATGCCTCGGTGATTCCCGAGCGCGGCAACCGGCCGACCGTCGCGACCGGCCTCGTCGCCGTGCCCGAGGGCGCGACGGGGCGCCTGCCGCTGCTCTCTTACCAGCACGGCACGGTCTATGGCCGCCAGCAGGTGCCCTCCTATCCCGATCAGTCCTCCGAGACGCAGCTGATGCTCGCCCAGTTCGCCGGGCAGGGCTATGTCGTCATCGGCGCCGACTATTTCGGGCTCGGCGATTCGCCTGAGGCCGAGGGCTATGTCGTCAAGGCCAGCCACCAGCAGGCGACGCACGACATGCTGGTCGCGTCGCGGGCGGTGCTCGCGGCGCTCAAGGTCGAGACCGGCGATCTCTTCCTCGCCGGCTGGTCGCAGGGCGGCTTCGTCACCATGGCGATGCTGGAGAAGCTCGAGGCGGCCGGTATTGCGGTCAAGGCCGCGGCGACGGCGAGCGCGCCGGTCGATGTCTTCGCCGCGCTGAACGGGTTCCTGAGCTTCCCGCGCAAGATCGACGCCTCTTGGGTGTCGACCCTGTTCATCCTCTCCTCCTTCTCCTTCGAGCACTATTACGGCGTGCCAGGCCTCGCCCGCTCGCTGCTGGCGGAGGCGCATTACGACGCCGCCCGGCGCGCCTATGAGCGGAAGCCCGTCGAGGCCTCCGAGATCCCGACCGACCTCAAGGTCCTGATCCGGCCGGAGTATTTCGACCCGCAGTTCTTCGCCGAATCGGCCTATGGCCGGCTCGTCGCAGCGACGCAGTCCTATCGCTGGGTGGTGAAGACGCCGGTGCGCAACTATTACGGCGAGACCGACGAGGTGATCCGCACCGAGCTCGGCCGGCTGGCGATGACCTATCAGCAGAGCATCGGCAACCAGGCGGTCGAGGCGGTCTCGACCGGCCAGACCAGCCATCGCGGCACCTATGCCACCGCCGCCCCGCAGTGGAAGCGCTGGTTCGACGGGCGCTG
Source organism: Allobosea sp. TWI1241 (assembly GCF_039673065.1). NCBI lineage: Bacteria > Pseudomonadati > Pseudomonadota > Alphaproteobacteria > Hyphomicrobiales > Alloboseaceae > Allobosea > Allobosea sp. TWI1241. Next base: position 188,521 of record NZ_JBDJKW010000008.1, read on the forward strand.
AGGCACTGCGCCGCCGCGTCGCGGCAGGGCGGGCTTGCCTTCGCGGCCGCGCCGGGGTCTAGCGAAAGGGCCCCCGCCGCGAAAGGCCGAGCATGAGCGCAGCCCGCATCCACCTGACCCTCGCAGCCCTGATGGGGCTGGCCGGCGTCGCCCTGCTCGCCGCCTCCACCCATGTCACCGGCACCGCCAATGTCGGGCTGGCCGGGCAGATGCTGCTCTTCCACGCGCCGGTGGTCTTCGGCGCGACGGTGGCGCGCAAGGCCGGCCATCTCGCCGATCTCGCCGCGCGGATCGCGCTCAGCGCCATCATCCTCGGCGCCTGCCTGTTCGCGGCCGATCTGTCGCGGCGCGGCTTTTCGGGCGTGGCGCTGTTCCCGCGCGCCGCGCCGACCGGCGGCTGGTTCATGCTCATGGGCTGGCTCGGCCTGGCGCTCTCGGCGGCCGTCCGGCGCGGCTGAACAGAGCGCGAATGTGGCCGGGGTGCTTCCTCCGCCCGGCGTCTTCCGCTAGAAGCCGCAGCCGGCGCGGCCGCCTTCCGCGTCCTCGCGGAGCCCGTCCATGACCACGCCCCACAATCTCACGCCCTCGCAAGCCGCCGATCTGCTGGTCCAGGCCCTGCCGCACATGCAGCGCTACGACCAGGAGGTGATCGTCATCAAATACGGCGGCAACGCCATGGGTGACGCGGCCACCGCCGAGGACTTCGCCGAGGACGTCGTGCTGCTAGAGCAGTCCGGCCTCAAGCCGGTGGTCTGCCATGGCGGCGGCCCGCAGATCGCCCGCATGCTCGACAAGCTGGGCATCAAGTCCGAGTTCAAGCAGGGCCTGCGCGTCACCGACGCCGCCACCGTCGACGTGGTCGAGATGGTGCTGGCCGGCTCGGTCAACAAGGAGATCGTCGGCTACATCTCGCGCGAGGGCGGCAAGGCGATCGGGCTCTGCGGCAAGGACGGCAACATGGTCGTCGCCCGCAAGGCGACCCGCACCATCGTCGATCCCGATTCCAAGATCGAGCAGGTGCTCGACCTCGGTTTCGTCGGCGAGCCCGACAAGGTCGACACAAGCGTGCTCGACTCGGTGCTGAAGGCGGAGCTGATCCCCGTCCTGGCGCCGGTCTGCGCCGGGGCGGACGGCCAGACCTACAACGTCAACGCCGATACCTTCGCAGGCGCGATCGCCGGCGCGCTCAACGCCAAGCGCCTGCTGCTGCTGACCGACGTGCCGGGCGTGCTCGACAAGAACAAGACGCTGATCCCGGAGCTGACGGTCGAGCAGTGCCGCCGGCTGATCGCGGACGGCACCATCTCCGGCGGCATGATCCCGAAGATCGAGACCTGCATCTACGCGCTGGAAAAGGGCGTCGAGGCGGTGGTGATCCTCGACGGCAAGGTACCGCATGCGGCGCTGATCGAGCTGTTCACCGACACCGGCTCGGGCACTATCATCCGGATGTGAGCGGCACGGCCGCCGCCGCGTCCCGCGGACGGCGGCCATCGCAACGAGTTCGCAAGAACCTTGCCCGAAGCTTGCATGTCCTGATGGCGACCCCACATGACATGCCCCGATGATACAGAACAACGCACCGTCCGCCGCTCAGCTTCCGCCGCGGCTCCTGCCGCAGGAGGCGTTCGGGCATGTCGATCACTGGATCTTCGACCTCGACAACACGCTCTACTCGCATGAGGCGCGCGTCTGGCCGCAGGTCGACGAGCGCATCACGCTCTTCCTCGGCGAGCTCTTCGGGCTCGACGGCATGTCCTCGCGCGCGCTGCAGAAATACTATTACCAGCGCTACGGCACGACGCTGAAGGGGCTGATGGAGGAGCACCGGATCGATCCGGACGACTTCCTCGCCTTCGCCCACGAGATCGACCTCTCGCTGCTCGATCCCAACCCCGTGCTGGGCGAGGCGATCGCCGCGCTGCCGGGCCGCAAGCTGATCCTGACCAACGGCTCGCGCGGCCATGCCGAAAACGTCGCCGGCAAGCTCGGTATCCTGAACCATTTCGAGGACATCTTCGACATCGTCAATGCCGGCTTTACGCCCAAGCCCGAGCGCTCGACTTACGAGACCTTCCTCGCCAAGCACGCGGTCGATCCGGCCCGCGCCGCGATGTTCGAGGATATCGAGCGCAACCTGATCGTGCCGAGCGCGATGGGGATGAAGACCGTGCTGATCGTGCCGCGCACGCCCGACCCCTTCCGCGAGGCCTGGGAGCAGGCGGCGGTCGAGGCCGGCCATGTGCATTTCGTCACCGACGATCTCGCCGGCTTCCTCTCGCCGCTGACGCGCCCGGGCGAGGCCGTCCCGGTCGCCGGTCCGCCGGTGGCTTGAGCGGCGCGCCGGCTCAATCGTCCCAGAGCGAGCCGCTGCGGCAGCGATAGCCGACCATGCATTGCGGCGTGTCACGCGTCGGCACGAAGGCTGGGTCGATGAACTCGTCGATCTGGCAGAAGCTGCGGTCGCGCACGAAGCGGTCATAGGTGAAGCCGCCCGTGCCCAGCACAACCGCGCCGCGCGCCGCCACCATCTGCCGGCTGGCCTCGCAACTCATCGCCGGCGTCTGTGGTCGCGCCTGCGCGAGGGCGCCGGCCGTGCCGGCGAGCAGGAGAACGAGTGTGCAGATGAGACGGCGCATGGCGATGTCCTCGAGGTGGGATCGGCAATCCCGGGATCGGCTGCCCTTGTAACACGCGCGCGGGCCCTGCGTTCCGGCAGCGCTTGACGCCGCCGCCGGCATCCGCCATCGCCTCCTGACGACCTCACGACACCGCCGGAGTGCCCCGATGTCCATGACCGATCTTGCCGCCACCATCGACGCCGCCTGGGAGAACCGGGCCGAGATCGGCCTGTCGACCAAGGGCGCGGTGCGCGACGCCGTCGAGCAGGTCATCGAGATGCTCGACGCCGGCAAGGCCCGCGTCGCCGAGAAGCAGGGCGACGACTGGGTCGTCAACCAGTGGCTCAAGAAGGCGGTGCTGCTCTCCTTCCGCCTCAACGACAACGTCGTCATGGCCAACGGGCCGGGCGAAGGCGTGTTCTGGGACAAGGTCCCGTCGAAGTTCGAGGGCTGGGGCGAGAACCGCTTCCGCGCCGCCGGTTTCCGCGTCGTGCCGCCGGCCGCGGCGCGCAAGGGCGCCTTCATCGCCTCGGGCGTCGTGCTGATGCCGTCCTTCGTCAATATCGGCGCGTATGTCGACAGCGGCACCATGGTCGATACCTGGGCGACGGTCGGTTCCTGCGCGCAGATCGGCAAGAACGTGCATCTCTCGGGCGGCGTCGGCATCGGCGGCGTGCTCGAGCCCCTGCAGGCCAACCCGACCATCATCGAGGACAACTGCTTCATCGGCGCCCGTTCCGAGGTGGTCGAGGGCGTGATCGTCGGCGAGGGCTCGGTGCTCTCCATGGGCGTCTTCCTGTCGGCCTCGACCAAGATCATCGACCGCGCCACCGGCCAGGTCCATGTCGGCAAGGTGCCGCCCTATTCGGTCGTGGTGCCGGGCGCGCTGCCGGGCAAGCCGCTGCCGGACGGCACTCCCGGCCCGTCGCTCGCCTGCGCCGTCATCGTCAAGACGGTCGACGCCCAGACCCGCGCCAAGACCGGCATCAACGAGTTGCTGCGCGACTGACGCAGCCGGCGCGAGCGCCGCAAAGCAAAGGGGCGGTCCCGCGCGGGACCGCCCCTGTTTCGTTCTGGCGGGCTGCTGCCGGCGATCAGGTCGCGGGCGCCGGGTCCGCCGCGCCGCCCGGCGTGGCGGTGGCCGGCGCCGCCTGCACGGCCGGGGAGGCGGCCAGCGCGTCGCGCAGCTTCTGCTCCTGGGTGTGGTCGAGCGAGGTCTTCATCACTACGCCGCCCGAGCCCTTGATCGCTTCCAGAACCTTGTCGCCCGTGACCTTCTGCACCAGGACGAACAGAGCCGCATTGCCGGGCTGCAGGCTGGAGGAGAGCTCCTTCATGAACTGGTCGTTGACGCCGTAATCGGTCAGCGCGCCGCCGAGCGCGCCCGAGGCGGCGCCGATCGCCGCGCCAAAGATCGGCATCAGGAAGATCGCGCCGATCAGCAGGCCCCAGAAGCCGCCGGACGCCGCGCCGAGCGCGGTGGTGTTGAGCAGCTGGTTCAGCTTCACCTTGCCGTCGTCGTGCATCACCGCGATGGCGGCGTCACCGATCTGGATCAGGTACTGCTTCTGCAGGTCGAAGAGCTTCAGGCGCATCTCCTCGGCCTTGGCCTCGGTCGGATAGACGATGACGACGAGATCGGACATTGCGGGCCTCCGGCTACGGGCAGCGGATCCTGTCGCGGGTTTGCGACGGCTCTGCGACCATACTGCCGCCGAGCATGCTGCCAACCGCCGGGTTCCGGCAAGGTTCCATGGCTGCGGCTATTCGGCCGCGACCTCGCGCGCCGCCTGCACCGCATTGCCGCGCAGCGGCAGTTCCTTCATCCGCAGCAGGAAGAACAGCGCCAGCGCGAACCCGGCGAAGGTCGCGGCGAAGACGTACTGGAACAGCCGGACCATGGTCTCGCGCGCCACGCTGCCGAGCTGCAGCGCCTCGGCGTGGAGGCCGGGCCCGCTCGCCCCGATGCCGCCGATCACGATCGCGCCGAACACCGCCACGATCAGCGCGCCGCCGATCTGGCGGAAGAAATTGGCGGTGGCGGTCGCGGTGCCGAGCTGGTGCAGCGGCACCGCGTTCTGGATCGAGACCGTCGCCACCGGCAGCAGCATGCCGAAGCCGACGCTGATCACGCCGAGCAGCAGGCAGAAGGCGACGAGCGGCAGGCGCCCTGCGAAGGCGATCAGCACCGCCGTGCCGAGGAGCGCGACGCAGAGCCCGGCCACCGGCACGCGCTTGTAGTGCACCAGCCGGGTCAGCGCACGGCCCGAGCTGGTGGCGCCGATCACCGTGCCGCAGGTCAGCGGCAGCAGGCCGAGGCCCGAGCGCGCCGCCGACAGCCCCGCCACCGTCTCGAAATACAGCGGCAGGTAGATGGTCAGCCCGATGAAGGTGCCCATGCCGAAGCCGGCGGCGATCGTGCCGTGGCGCACCACGGGATTGGCGAGGATGGCGAGCGGGATCAGCGGCTCCCGCGCTGTCCGCAGGCGCCAGCCGAAGCAGGCCCAGAGCAGAGCCGAGCCGGCGACGAGGCCGAGGATCTGCGGCGAGCCCCAGGGGAAGCGCACCCCGCCCCAGGACAGCGCCAGCAGCAGCGTCATGGTCGCGCCGGTCATCAGCAGCGCGCCCAGCACGTCGAGCGCATGCCGGCGCTCATGGCGCGGCAGGCGGCGCAGCGCCCGGTCGGTCATCAGATAGGCGAGCAGGCCGAGCGGCAGATTGATCCAGAAGATCACCGACCAGTGCAGCGTCTCGGCGATCAGCCCGCCCAGCACCGGGCCGAGCAGCGAGGAGGAGAAGAACACGCTGGCGATGTAGACCTGATAGCGTCCGCGCTCGCGCGGCGGCACCATGTCGCCGATGATGGTCTGCGCCAGCGCGATCAGCCCGCCGCCGCCGAGCCCCTGCAGGAAGCGCGCGACCACCAGCAGCCAGAGCGAGGGCGCCAGCGCGCAGGCGGCCGATCCGAGCACGAAGATCACGATGCCGCCCAAGAGCACGACGCGCCGGCCGTGGATGTCGGCGAGCTTGCCGTAGAGCGGCGTCACCGCCGTCGAGGCGAGCAGGTAGGAGGTCACCACCCAGGGCAGATGGGTGACGTCGCCGAGCTCGCGCCCGATCGTCGGCATCGCGGTGGCGACGATGGTCTGGTCGAGCGCCGCCAGGAACATGGCGAGCATGATCCCCAGCATGATCTTGCGGATATCGGCATGGGAGAGGGCGGCCTGAGTCGGCTGGGTCTCGGCGCGCTGGTCCATGCGGTGTCCGTGGCGGGGAAGAGGGCGGGGAGCGTGCCCGGACAATAGGGAGCCGCACGGGCCCGGGCCAGACGATCCGCCGCAGGGCCGCCCGGCTCGCAGGGCGGGTCATCATGGCGCGACTGTGGCGGATCGTGTCGCGCCGCACGCCGGGTCTTGTGGCGGACCGGCCGGGCAGGCGAGGATGGTGCCCTGCCCGCCCCGTCCGCGCGACAGGCGGGCCGGCCTGCCGCCGAGGAGTTTTCGCCATGGACAGTCTCACCCCGCGCCAGCGCGAGATCGTGGCGCTGGCGCGCGAGCAGGGGCGTGTCGGCGTCGAGGAGCTCTCTGCCCGCTACGGCGTCAGCCTCCAGACCATCCGCAAGGACCTGAACCAGCTCTGCGCCATGCGCGCGATGTCGCGCGTCCATGGCGGGGCTGTGGTGGCCTCCAGCATCGAGAACCTCGCCTATGAGGCGCGCCGCTTCATTGCGCCGGACGAGAAGGCGGCGATCGGCAGGGCGGCCGCCGCGCTGATTCCCGACGGCTCCTCGCTCTTCCTCAACATCGGCACCACGACGGAGGAGGTGGCGCGGGCGCTGGCAAACCATTCGGGCCTGCTGGTCATCACCAACAACCTGCATGTCGCGACGCTGCTCTATCCGCACCCGCATATCGAGGTGATCGTCGCCGGCGGCGCGGTGCGCCGCTCGGATGGCGGGGTGGTCGGGGCTTCGGCGGTCGAGCTGATCCGCCAGTTCAAGGTCGACTATGCGGTAATCGGCACCTCCGCCATCGACGAGGAGGGCACGCTGCTCGACTACGACCATCAGGAGGTCAAGGTGGCGCAGGCGATCATCGGCAATGCCCGCCGCCGCATCCTCGTCGCCGACGCCAGCAAGCTCAGCCGCGCCGCGCCCGTGCGCATCGCCCATCTGCGCGATCTCGACGTCTTCGTCACCGACCGGCTCGCCTCGGAGCGCCTGCGCGCGCTGTGCCGTGCGGAGGAGGTGGCGGTGGTCGAGGCGCTCACCGCGGCGCATGCCGACGATACGGTCGCTTGAGTTTCGCTTTCAGTTTCGTTTCTGGTTGATCGAAACTCGATTTCGCGCTATCAGCGGCGATACGGGCCGGCTGTCTCGTGCCCGTGGTCAGGGAGGGCGTCGTGCCGGAGGCTGTGTTCGATGTCGCCATCATCGGCGGCGGGGTGAATGGCTGCGGCATCGCGCGCGATGCGGCCGGCCGCGGCGCCTCGGTCGTGCTGTTCGAGCAGGGCGACCTCGCCGGCGCCACCTCTTCGGCCTCGACCAAGCTGATCCATGGCGGCCTGCGTTATCTCGAGCATTACGAGTTCCGGCTGGTGCGCGAGGCGCTGGCCGAGCGCGAGGTGATCTGGCGGGCCGCGCCGCATATCGTCTGGCCGCTGCGCTTCGTGCTGCCGCATCACGAGGGCCTGCGCCCGCGCTGGCTGCTGCGGCTCGGCCTGTTCCTCTACGACCATCTCGGCGGCCGCAAGCTCCTGCCCGCGACCCGCAGCCTCGACCTGCGCCGCGACGAGACGGGCCTGCCGCTGCAGCCGCGCTTCCGCCACGGCTTCGAATATTCCGACTGCTGGGTGCAGGACGCCCGCCTCGTCGTGCTCGCCGCCCGCGATGCTGCCGATCGCGGCGCCCGCATCCTGACCCGCACCCGCGTCACCGGCGCCCGGCGCGACGGCCATGTCTGGGTCGTCGAGACCCGCGACGCCGACGGCGTCGTCGGCGCGGTCAGGGCCCGGGCGCTGGTCAACGCCGCCGGCCCCTGGGTCGCGGACATGCTGAACGGCATCCTGGCCCGGCATCGCCCGGCGGCGGTGCGGCTCGTCCAGGGCAGCCATATCGTGGTGCCGCGGCTCTATGCGCATGACCGCTGCTACATCTTCCAAAACGGCGACGGCCGCATCGTCTTCGCGATCCCCTATGAGGACGACTTCACGCTGATCGGCACCACCGACCGCGACTATGCCGGCGATCCGGCGGCGGTGGCGGCGAGCGAGGAGGAGATCGGCTATCTCTGCGCCGCGGCGAGCGAGTATTTCCGCCAGCCGGTGCGGCGCGAGGACGTGGTCTGGACCTATTCCGGCGTGCGCCCGCTCTATGACGACGGCGCCAGCAAGGCGCAGGAGGCGACGCGCGACTATGTGCTCGTGCTCGACGACGAGGGCGGCCAGCCGCCGCTGCTCTCGGTGTTCGGCGGCAAGATCACCACGGCGCGGCGCCTCGCCGAGGCGGCGATCGCCAAGCTCGCGCCGAGGGTCAGGGCGCTGAAGGCCCCGGCCTGGACCGCGACGGCCCCGCTGCCGGGTGGCGACTTCCCGGTCGACGGCTTCGACGCGCTGGTCGCCAGCCTGCGGGCCGGCCGGCCCTGGCTGCCGGCGGCGCTCGCCCGGCGGCTTGCCCGCGCCTACGGGACCCGCACCGAGGCGATGCTCGGCGACGCCGCGGCGCTGGCCGATCTCGGCGAGGTCTTCGGCGCCGACCTCACGGCGCGCGAGGTCGATTGGCTGATGGGCCGCGAATGGGCGGTCACCGCCGAGGACGTGCTGTTCCGGCGCGGTAAGCTCGGCCTGCGCCTCGACGCCGGGCAGCGCGCGGCGCTCGAAGACTATATGGCCGCTCGCCGCGCGCGCTGAAGGCTCGGGACCGGGCCCGTCAGGACTGGACGGCGCCCGGGTCCATCCACATCACCTCCCAGACATGGCCGTCCGGGTCGCGGAAGCCGTGCCCGTACATGAAGCCGTGGTCCTGCGGCGCGTTGTAGGTCGTCCCGCCGGCCGCGACGGCCTTGGCGACGATGGCGTCGACGGCCTCGCGGCTCTCGCGCGACAGGCAGATCAGCGTCTCGACCGACTGGGTCGTGTCGGTGATCGGCTTCGGCGAGAAGCTCGCGAACTTCTCGTGGGTCAGCAGCATCACGAAGATCGTCTCGCTGATCACCATGCAGGCGGCGGTCTCGTCGGTGAATTGCGGGTTGTTGCGGAAGCCGATCGCCTCGAAGAAGGCGATCGCCCGCGGCAGGTCCTTCACCGGCAGGTTCACGAAGATCATCTGGGGCATGGGGGTCTCCTCCTTGGGGGCGGCGGGGTTCGGTATGCGGGGTCAGGCGGTGGCCGCCGGCGCCGACAGGGCGTTCAGCGCGGCGCGCAGCTCGCCCGGCCCGCCATGGCCCTCCAGCCGCTCGTCGAGGCCGGCATGGCTGCCGGCCCAGCTCGGCAGCGCCGCGGCGAGCAGCGCCTGTCCCTGCGCGGTGAGCACCAGCCGGCGGCTGCGGCGATCGGCCGGATCGGTCTCGACCAGCACGAGGCCGCGCCGCTCCAGCGGCTTCAGCGCCGCGGTCAGCGTGGTGCGGTCCATGCCGAGCAACTGCGCGACGGGGCCGATCGGCGGCGGCTCGGGACGGTTCAGCGACATCAGGAGCGAGAATTGCTGGTTGGTCAGCGCGAAGGGGCGCAGCGCCTCGTCGAATAGGCGGGCGACCGAGCGCGCGGCGCGTTGCAAATGGAGGCACAGGCAATGGTCGCGGACATGGAGCGTCGTGGCGAAGGGGACTGGCCGCTGCGTCCCCGACTCAGGCGATTTTGACATGATCGATTCATGTTGATATCAACTTAAAATGTCAAGGCCGGGATCGTCGATCTCCGCGCGACGGGCGGCGCGCGCTGGCGCCCCGGTTCCGCGCGGCTTTCCCGGCGGCCGATGGCGCGCATAGGGTCGGTGGGATGCCCGCCTCCCGCGGGAGACGGGCTTGGGGCGCGCCTCGCGGCCGGAGTGTCGGGCGGCCGGCTTGATCGCCGGGCACCTTCGCGGTCATGCTGCGCGCGCGGCGCCCGCTTCGGCGCGCCGCCTGCCGGAGGATGGCATGGCGCTGATGGAGGCCGCGCGCTCGCGGCTGCTGGTGATCGATTTCCAGGACAGGCTGATGCCGGCGATCCGCGACGGCGAGGCGGTGCTCGCCCAGGCGCGGCGGCTGGTCGAGGCGGCGCGCCTGCTGGCGGTCCCGGTCCTGGTGACCGAGCAGAGCCCGGCCAAGCTCGGCCGCACCGTCGCCGGCCTCGGCTGGAGCGGGCCGGTGGTCGAGAAGACCAGTTTCGACAGCGGCGCCGCGCCGGCCTTCCAGGCGGCCGTCGCCGGCGACGAGGACCTCGTGGTCTGCGGCTGCGAGAGCCATGTCTGCGTGCTGCAGACGGTGCTGGGCCTCCTGGCCCAGGGCCGGCGGGTGCGGCTGGTGCAGGATGCGGTCGGGTCTCGTGCGGCCGAGAGCAAGGCCGTGGCGCTGGAGCGCCTGGCGCGTCATGGCGCCGACGTCGTCACCACCGAGATGGTGCTGTTCGAATGGCTGCGCGATGCCGGCCATCCGCAGTTCCGCGCCGTCTCCCGGCTGATCCGGTGACGGCGATGGCTGCGCCTGCGCTCTGGTATTTCGACATTGTCTCGCCCTTCGCGCATATCGCGCTGGCGCGGCTCGACGCGGTGCTCGCCGGCCGGCCCGTGCGCCTGCGCCCGGTGGTGCTCGGCGCGCTGTTGAAGCACTGGGGCCAGCTCGGCCCGGCCGAGATCGCGCCGAAGCGGCTGCACACCTACAGGCTGGCGCTGCATACCGCGCGGCAGCAGGGCGTCACGCTGCGCTTCCCGCCCGGACATCCGTTCAACCCGCTGCCGATGCAGCGCCTCCTGACCGCGCTGGAGGGCGAGGCGGAGGCGGTGCGCACCGCCTTCCGCCTGGTCTGGGGCGAGGGGCGCGACGCCGGCGATCCGGCGGTGCTGGCCGCGGTCGCGGCCGCGGCGGGCCAGCCCGAGGCGGTCGAGGCCATCGCCTATCAGAGCGTCAAGGACCAGCTGCGCCAGACGACGGAGGAGGCGATCGCCGCCGGGGTCTTCGGCGTGCCGAGCCTGGTGGTCGACGGCGAGGTCTTCTGGGGCGCCGACGCCATGGCGCTGGCCGGCGACTATCTCGCCGACCCGTCCCTGTTCGCGCGGGGCGAGATGGCGCGGCTCGCTGCGCTGCCGGCTTCTGTCCAGCGCCGGCTCTGATCCTCGCATATGCGCCCATGAAGAAGGCTCCGTCGCTTGGCGCCGGAGCCTTTGGTGTTTTGGGCGGTGGTTTCGCCGCCGGGTCTGCGTGTGTTCGTCAGAGGGGTTTCTTGATGGCCTTTGCGATGATTCCGATGATGCCCTCGCGGAATGTGAGGACGCAGATGA